>JABHFC010000446.1 GCA_018676275.1 Gammaproteobacteria bacterium
ATGGAGATGCGCAGATTGGATCACTGGACTATTCATCCTTCACTCTCATCTCTTGCCCGCAATGTAATGGGATCCTGAAGCCCGAGGTAGTGTTTTTTGGCGAGTCTGTGCCTGGAAACAGGGTCAGCCTGGCCATGCAACACTTACAGTCGGCTAATGCTATGTTAGTGATAGGCTCGTCCCTGATGGTGTTTTCCGGCTATCGCTTTTGCCGTGCGGCAAATGAGGCTAATAAGCACATATGCATTGTAAACCGGGGAAAAACCAGAGCTGACAAGGACGTGAATTTGAAAATTGAGGCGGATTGCAGCGAAGTCTTAGCCCAATTACTGACGAAACTGGGCCTGTAAATTGTCCTATCTGTGAGACTATCATCACAACTCTCTGAAAAATCATTAACTAAGAGCTTATTTGCAAAGTAGGCGATTAAATTCCAATATCAATATGTTAAGATTTCTGATTATACTCTAGAAAATTTTTGGACCTGTTTTACCTTTTATGACCGAAGCCACCTCACTGAAGCGAATTCTGATTTTTGACGATGACAGCGATTTTAGAAAATTGCTGTTGATTCGCCTGAGAAAAATGTTTGATGGTGTCGATTTGGAAGAATACGACCCGATAGCTGATGGTGTCCCGGGCGAAGACTTTAACTGGGCTGGTTATGACGTTCTTCTACTTGATTACTATCTCTGTATTCACGGTGTGACCGGTCTGGATATTCTTCACAGGAACAGGAAGAATCCTGATTTTCCCGCAACAATTATGCTCACTGGCGCAGGTAATGAAGAAATTGCCGTACATGCACTGAAATCCGGTGTATCTGATTATATGCGCAAGGAGAAGCTGGATAAGGAGGAATTGCGCAAATCCATCCTTAAAGCCTTCGAAGAGCAAAAAGACAAACGTAAGAAAAAAAATGATGCGACTTTACACGGACAGGCATTCAATAAGGCAAAATTTTACGAGCAGCTGGATAAACCGAACAGGGATACTAATAAAAGAATACTGTTAATTATGCAACTGGATGCACATGAGAAAATTGCAGAGGGTGCCGGTATTATTGTTCGCGATAATGTTGTTCGTCATTTAGCTAAACAGTCCTTTGAGGTTTTTCGTATGGGGGAATGTAATCCAAACATTACCCGCTACAACGAATCCTCGATCGCCCTGTTAATTGATGATCCTTCATCGCAAGAAACACTGGAATTTAATATGCGTGGACTTTGCAAGCATCTTGAGCAGAGACCTTATAAATTTCATGGTAAGAAATTTCGTTTCTCGGTCAGCATTGGTGTGCTCGCATTATCTGAAGTCCATGAACCTGCTGCCGTAATGACTGATATGGGTAATCAAGCTGCAAACGCTGCAGCTGCAAGCCAGGGCGAAAATAGCTACGTTTACTATAACCAGCTCCAGCCTGCAGAAGTGATTCCTTCTGCACCCGCAGAAGTAGAAGACGTACTGGAAAAAACTATCGAAGAAGACTTCCATGCAGACACCCAGGAAGTATCAAGCACAACACTGGAACCAACTACAATAACTGAGCCGTATCTGAATAATGATCCTGAGACATCACCTGTCTCTGATGCTGCCGATGAGGAGTCAGCTGTCGAAGCTGATCTGAAACCAGCTCCTGCGTCACCAGCAAAGCCTGAACCTGTAGCAGCGGAACCTGAGCCTGCGAAGCCCGAACCTGTAGCAGCGGAACCTGCGCCTGCAAAGCCCGAACCTGTAGCAGCGGAACCTGCGCCTGCGAAGCCCGAACCTGTAGCAGCGGCACCAGCACCTGCAAAGCCCGAACCTGTAGCAGCGGCACCAGCTCCTGCGAAGCCCGAACCTGTAGCAGCGGCACCAGCACCTGCAAAAGTGGAATCGATCCCTGCAGTAGAAAAGAAAGAGGAAAAAGCGCCAGCTGCAAAACCTGTTGCTCCAGCAGCGGCACCAGCACCTGCACCGAAAAAGAAAGCGCCTGTCCCCGAAAGTGATGAAAGCATACTTGATGGTGCAGGACTGAATATAGCGGCGCTTGAAGTTAAACGCTCATTTGAGGAAAAACGTGTAATTCAGAATTTTCAGCCGGTTATTTCATTTGTTGCAGAGGAAGAAGAAGCTTCTGAGATATATAGCATATCCTTACAGATGTTTGAAGCTGATGGCTCGCATAGTTCAGCCGATGAAATCCTCTCACGAGTTGGGGATGTACCAGCGTTTCTTAAATATATTGATAGATGGATGCTGCGTGAAGCGATTGGCCGGGCGGTAAACAGCTCACAGAATCAATATATCTTCATCATGAAGATTAGTGATGCTTCTCTGGCTGACGCCACATTGTTCAACTGGTTGCGTCAATTGTTATCGGGACTGGAAAAAAGCCACCCCGGACGTGCTATTGCCCTGGAGATCTCTGGAGAATCTTTCGCCGCTCATAAAAAGCCAGCCGAAGCATTGATGGCTTACCTGAGAAAATCCCATGGTTTTAAATTCATGTTAGCGCATGTTGAAGAGATGGAAACATTGAAAACACTGACGCAAAAAACTGATTTTGATTTTCTCAAAATCAGCCCGGCTTTTGTCAAACAGCTTTCAGAAGAGCCCAGTGGTGATACCGACGAAGGTGGCACTGTATTGTCAAACCTGAAAAATCGAGGTGCCAACATTATTGTTAAAGATGTTGAAGATGCAACAACACTTACCGAGGTGATTAGTGTTGGCGCTGATTTTGCTATGGGTGAGTTTATTGGTGAGGCGACTACACAACTGGATGATTCAACTAACGTTGAATCCTTTGATATTTCATAACATTGAACTATGTTTGTAGATAAGGTTTAGATTAATTATTTACATGTCCAGGGAGAAATGAGCCGTGAACGAAGAAATTATATTGCAGGCAGAAGCTAAACGAATTGGCGACTATCTTGTTGTCTCAAAAGGCGCCTTGCAAAATGCGGTCAAAAGACAGGGACAGGCACTAAAATTAGGACAACAAGTCAAGCCAATAGGTGAACTGCTGGTTGATAGTGGTGAGATTACCAGGGAAGAGCACGACACCGCTGTCCGACGACAACGTATTGACCGACTCGTCTGCTCTCCGGTTTTTTCCATGCTGAGCAAGGCAGAGTTAGCGGCAATAAGTAGTCGTTTTGTGGAAGTAAATGTACCTGCCGGACGACAGTTTATTATTCAAGATGAGCCGGATCCAACTCTTTACATAATTGCCAGTGGTAAAGTCGAGGTCTATCGAACCAATCTTGATGGTACACATTTACATATCGCCTATGTTGAGGCCTATGAACCGATAGGTGAAATGGGTTACTTTCAAGGTGGTGTTCGCACAGCTTCAGTACGCGCGGTAGATAATGTCGAATGTTTACGCGCAGACTATTCCGCCCTGACCCATTATTTCGAAAATGTTCCGAAAGTGGCACATGCTTTTATGGACATAGTAGATCAACGTCGCCTGGAAATGGAAAAACGCATACAGGAGCAAAAAGACAGTTAAGCCTGCTTGTTCTCTACCTGATATCGCAAAGGTAAAGGCAATAGCACTCGTTCAAATAACTCAAATAGCGCCTGTACCAGCAGGGCCAGCACTGCAGCAGGAATAGCACCTTCTAATATCAGGCTGGTATCATCCAGTCTTATTCCAGTGAGTATGGGTTGTCCAAAACCCCCTGCCCCAATCAAGGCACCTAATGTCGCCGTGCCAACATTTATTACTGCTGAAGTTTTAATACCGGAAAGAATCGAACGTGTTGCCAGAGGTAGCTCTACAATTTTCAGACTGGTAACCGGTGGTAGTCCGATTGCCTGAGCAGATTCACGCAAAGGGGCAGGTATGTCATGCAATCCACTATAGGTATTCCTTATGATTGGTAAAAGACTATAAATAAACAGGGCAACTATTGTTGGTGGTCCACCAATACCCAGTAAAGGAATAAGGAAAACAAAAAGAGCCAGGGAAGGAATTGTTTGTAATATACCTGCTGTTGCCAGAATTACCTGCCCGACTAAAGGTCGGCGGGCAGCGAGAATACCGAGAGGAATTGCAAAACAGATGGCCGCAAACAGGGAAATGGCTACCAGAATCAAATGGTCCTTACTGTTTTTCAGAAATCTATCGTAGATGCTTATTTCTGTTAGTGAGGATTCAATAGCAAAATTGTTCTTAACAAAAGATGCTGCAACTGATTGTTCTTTCCTGCCTGCTATTTTTACAGCGGCATTCATAGCGACCATAGTGTCATTGTCTATATGACCGCTTACGCGTTGTAGTTGTTGGCCAAGAATCCGTTTCTGATCCAGACGATAAAGATACACAGCGTGGTAATCGCTAAAATATTTTTGATCATCCAGCAGCGATCGAATCTTGTAATATTCAATCTCGGCATCGGTTGAATACAGATCCATGGCATCAATAGAGCCGCTTTCCAGACCCCGATATGCCAAATCATGGTCCACACCGCGTACATCTACCTGTGGTAATTGATATTGCTGACGCAGAGCTGGCCAGCCATCTCCACGATCCATAAATTCGTTACTAAATGCGAATTTTAAATCCGGATACAGTTTTAGATCTGAAATTTTGCTTATTGATAATTCTTCCGCACGGGATTCCCGCATACCGATAATATAGGTATTGTTAAAGCCCAGTCTGGAAGTTACACCAATGCCTTTTTCTGCAAGCGCAGTTTCTAATTGAGCAAAATTATCAATCTTTTTTTCAGAGAAAATTTCCTGAATTAGCGTACCCGTGTATTCAGGGTAAGCTGAAATTTCTCCCGCCAGTAGAGCCGACCACAAAATGCGTGTACCACCGAGGCCTGACAGGTGAGAAACTTCTACACCACTGTCTTCAATTATCTGAGTTGCTATCTCGGCAAGAATGACACTTTCCGTGAATTTTTTTGAGCCAATAATTATATTGCTTTCACTCGTAGAATCCGCAGATACTTTTATCAGTATCAAAGCAAGACATATTCCGACTAATATTCGCTGCAGTAATTTCATTATTGCTCACTGTCAACGAGTGCGGGACATGGTCTTTGTGCTCTTATGAATTGTTCCACAAAGCTTTCTGCCGGGTGTTGCACGAGATCTTCAATTTTTCCCTGTTGAATTATTCCACCATCTCGCATTAGTATCAGAATGTCCCCGAAAAAAGCCGCTTCGTCGATATCGTGGGTTACTAACAAGACAGTTTTGCCAAGTTGATTAAATATCTCCTTTAGTTCCTGCTGCAGGTCAAAACGAATCATTGGATCCAAAGCACCCAAAGGTTCGTCCAGTAACAATAATTCAGGATCCAGCATCAGTGCGCGCATGAGACTGACACGTTGTCTTTGTCCACCACTCAATTCGCCCGGATATCGCAATAATAACTCGGCTGGAAATTGCATTAATCCCGATAGCTCATCGATCCTTGCGTCAATCCTGTCCTTATCCCAATTTAGATAATTCGCCATTACTGAAACATTGGCTAAGGCTGTCAGATGAGGGAACAAACCGCCTTCCTGAATTACATAACCCATACGCTGACGGAGCTTATACAGTGTTTGTTGCGAGAGAGTGATATCATCAAAAATAATTTCACCGGAATCAGACGCAAGCAAGCCGGTGATCAATCGAAGCAATGTTGATTTGCCACAACCACTTGGACCGATGAACACACTGGTTTGTCCGGCATTCGCTTCATAAGAGAAAGGCTGTAATGCCTGATCTTTATTAAAACGCTTTGATATGTTATTAAGTTTCAACACAGTATTCAGAACGAACTGGCGATATTATTTCTATCTACTATATCAGACCCTAAATATATAAGGCACTTTTTGAACTAATGGCGAATAACAATACAGACGATCGCTTTCAAAGCTTCGCTGAGAAGATGCAATCAGCAGGAATGCCGGATATTGCTATTAGTAATTTCAAACATCTTTATGAACAACTGGTTGAAGGCAGTAGTGGTAGCATTCCTGAGTCCTCAATTCAGGCAGTCGATCAATTACCCAATACAGAAGATTTGAATCTGCAACATACCGAGACGGGCATTGCGGCTCTGCCAAAGACAGTATTATTGAAGTTAAATGGTGGTCTCGGCACTTCGATGGGGCTGGATAAAGCCAAATCTCTTATCACAATCCGACAACAACTAAATTTTCTCGACATCATTGCCCAGCATGCGCTTCATTCAAATGTGCAATTGCTGTTGATGAATAGTTTTAGCACCCGCGAAGACTCGCTTGATGCATTACAGAAATACCCTGCATTGAATAGTACAAAGCTTGCTCTGGATTTTGTACAACACAAAACACCGAAGATTAACCAACACGATCTTTCGCCGGCAAGCTGTGTCCATAATGAACAGCTGGAATGGCATCCACCGGGACATGGCGATATTTATATTTCGCTGTCTGGCAGCGGCATGCTGGAAGAATTACTGAGCTCTGGATATCGCTATGCACTGATTTCAAATGCGGACAATCTCGGTGCAGTGATCGATACACAAATACTTGGCTATATGGTGGAAAAAAACATCCCGTTTTTGATGGAAGTCACAGATCGTACGGATGCGGACAAAAAAGGTGGGCACCTGGCACGTTTACAGGATGGCAGACTGGTACTGAGGGAGTCTGCTCAATGCGAGGACAAAGACAGAGAAGAATTCTCAAACATAACAAAGCATCCTTATTTTAATACTAACAATCTCTGGATTGACTTACTGCAACTACAAAATAAGCTAATTGAAAATAATAATATTCTGGATTTACCACTAATACGTAATAGTAAGACACTTGACCCGAAAGATATTAAGTCCAGCCCGGTTTACCAACTGGAGACGGCCATGGGATCTGCCATTAGTACCATTAAGAATGCGCAGGCAATTCGCGTTCCCCGTAGCCGATTCACGCCGGTAAAAACTACTGATGATCTTTTATTGGTTCGATCGGATGTTTATGAACTTAATGAAAATTTCACGCTGACCAGTAAACTTCCATTTACGGAATTGCCACTAGTAAAGCTGGATAACAGTTTCTACAAATTGATCGATGATTTTGAAACTCGATTTCCCTTTGGTCCACCTTCCTTACTGGAATGCCTTAGCCTGGATATAAAAGGAGACATCGTCTTCGGCCAGAACATCACAATAAAAGGCAGAATCAGATTGAATAATGAAAGTAACGAACAGGTAAAAATCCCTTCTGGTACCTGTATTGATAATGATATGAACTGGGACTAGTAAGTCGAGGTCCGAGCCCTATTGATTGTCGGCACCATATTTATTCCAGTACTCTTCAGCAAGTTTGTGCGCCTCCTCGTACTCTTCGGGAGCCATGTCCAGTTCCATTTCTTCCAGAATAGGTTCTGCTGCATCCACTCCACCGCGAACCAGCACATAAATCCAGGCGTAAGCCTTAACAGAATCCTGTTCGACCCCAACCCCATCAAGATACATTTCGCCTAATGAATATTGAGCATTGGCCTGCCCCTGCATTGCGGCTTTGCGATACCAATAGACCGCTTTTTCAGCTGACTGTTCTACGCCTACGCCTTCATCACTTAATTGGGCAAAATTGTATTGTGCATAAGCATCGCCCTGCTCGGCAGCCAGTAAATACCAATGCGCAGCTTTTTCATTATCCTGCTCGGTTCCCGCTCCATTAAGATACAACCAGGCAAGATTACTCTGCGCCTCAACATTACCGGCTTCAGCCAGAGGCAAGAGTTGTACAAAAGCATCATCGTAATTTCCAGATTCAAATGCTCTATGAGCGGAACGCAGATCAGCAAATACCGAAACCGGTATTATTAATAGAATAATCAGGCATGTGATATTTCGAAGCATTGCTAGCTGTCTCCTTACATTAATACTAGCTCGTGAAACAGATAATTGCGCTCAAAACAGAGAAAAATAATGTAGTTCGAGACAGCTCAGGAGTATCGACCATCTCCTGTGATGAGAGATGATCGATAATCTTGATTAGAGCTTGATGTTATCCTGTTGGTATAGTCGCGAGCGCCTTTTGCCATGCGTCAGAGCCCAATACTCCCTTGCACCAACGTGCCAGTTCTCCGTAATCAGCTAAAGGAATACCAGCAGCTTCGGCATGCACCAGCCAGGTCGCGACAGAGTGATCTGCCAGTGTGACTGAATCACCGACAATAAAATCACGACCCTGTAAATGTTCATTTAAGACACCGGCGTAACGACTAAACTCTTCATTACCTTTTTCCAGCTGCGCCGGATCCGCATCACCCATACCAAACATACCTTTGACAATATTTTCAAAAGTGAAAATCCCGCAAGCCGGGCCGAAATGAGCAGTTTTCCAAAACAACCACTGAGCCATTTGCGCCTTTTCTTTGGGATCATCCGGGATCTGTTTGCTCGCAGGAGCCTGTTGTGCGAGATACAACATAATAGCGCCCGATTCCCAAAGCGAAAAATCACCGTCAACCAAAGTTGGTATTTTGTGGTTGGGATTGATTTTTATAAATTCAGGATCCATATGAGCGCCTGCGGATAAATCAACAGGGATTAACTCAAGTTCTATACCGGCCTGGTTAGCAGTTGCCTGACAGCATAGAGAATTAGGTGAGGGGGGGAAAACATATAATTGCATTTCTGGCTCCTTGTTGGTTAGTGATTACATAATATAGAACAGAGAACTACTTATCATCAGATTACTCATCTCTGACAAAGGGGTTGGTCTTTCGTTCGTGACCGAAGGTCGAAGCAGGTCCATGGCCCGGGATAAATTGAACATTATCCCCCAGCGGCCATAACCTTTGTTTTATTGAACTTATTAAAGTCGCGTGATCTCCCTTCGGGAAATCGGTGCGTCCAATTGAACCCTGAAATAATACATCACCTACGATAGCCAGCTGAGTTTCAGGCTGGTGAAAAATTACATGCCCGGGTGTATGACCGGGACAATGATGCACATTTAAAATGACATCGCCAAACTCTATTGTATCTCCTTGTTCCAGCCAACGTGTCGGTTCGAATTTTTTTGATGCAGGAAAATCGAACATAGTCGCCTGCTCTTCCAGCATATCGATCCAGAACTGATCATCACGATGCGGACCTTCTATAGGTACGTCCAGACGTTCTGCCAGTTCAGCCACACCTCCGGCATGATCAATGTGCGCATGAGTTACGAATATCTTTTCAATTTCAGCCCCGTATTCCTTCACCGCTTCGATAATCCTGTCCAGATCGCCACCGGGGTCAACTACTGCGGCTTTACCGGAAGTTTCACAAAATAGAATTGAGCAATTTTGCTGAAAAGGGGTGACCGGGACGATTGTGACTTTCATATCTGTATTTCTTGTTTGTTATTATTTTTAGCAACTCATTTTTCTGATGTGATAGCGTAATTGCTTTGATTGTAAGGAACGCGCCAACACCGGATGAGCATTAATATTACTACGTAGTATTTTACTATCAGTTTCCATAGGCATGAAAGCACCTACCACATTCTCCAGTTGTGGGCTTGATAGTCTGAATACACTCGAAAAGCGCTTCTGAATATTTACGTTATTGAAATAAGCCGACTCCATAAATTCCCTGTGCGATCCAAAATTTGTTACCAGGTGTCCACCAGGTTGCAAATTCTTAATCAGAAGTTTAAACCACTCTGCAGTCGCTTCTACTGCTCGTACTGGTTCAGAATCTTCATCAATAAACAGGTCATCAATAATCATATCGAAAGCATCACCAATGTATTGCTCTGTCCATTCGCGAGCATCGGCTTCGTATAAATTCACCTGCGTCACGTCGACATTGAAAAAACGTTTGGCGATGTCCAGATGCACCGGGTTCAGCTCCACACCGGTGATGCTCTCCGGTTCCACCAGGTGGTGTAGCTGCAAAATAGATGCACCACCGCCTACACCCAACATCAGAACACGTTTTATGCGCCCAGGCGGATAGAACAGTGCTGGCAGGATAAGGAGATCCCAAACACTCCCAGTTACAAGCTTATCGGGATTAAACTCACTATGGCACACCCCATTGGTATACAATCTCCGCGTATTTCCCGCATTGCGCACCGGGTATTTCTTTCCATCGATATATTTTTGCCAAATTACAGCCATAAGCGGAACATAATTATATTTATATAAACACTACAAAATTTATTTAATGACTACAGAAAACCCAATTTTTGGTGATGAAGATACATCTTATCAGGCCGCAGGCGGTATAGAAGGAATTCAACAACTGGTTAATGAATTTTATGATTTAATGGATAGTTTACCTGAATCTGAAAAAATTCGTTCTCTTCATAAAAAGGATTTGAGTGATGCCAGAAAGAAACTCAGTTATTTTTTATCCGGCTGGTTAGGAGGACCAAAACTATATCAGGAACATATAGGTTCGATCAGTATTCCCGGTTTTCATCGCAAATTTAATATTGGCAGCGCAGAGAGAGACGCGTAGTTGTTATGTATGGAGCGGGCAATCGCCAAACAGGATTACAGCGAAGATTTTAAATCTTATTTACTCTATCAACTTTCCATACCGGCAGATCGCTGCCGGGTACGCGACTGAGATTCACAATAATTCATTAATTAAACTCAGAGTTACGTCCGGGTTTACATAATCTATTGCTACCCCATGCTGTTCACCATCGATTGCCAAAACCAGGCTTGGAAACCCTCGTGCATTCATCGATTGAGTAAGTTGTAATTGCCTAATTAGCTCCTGCTCAGTTTCATTAGATTGAAGATCGCTTTTAAAACCCTGCACATCCAGATCCAGCTCCTCGGCCAGTTGTATATGAGTTGAGTAATCTGAGGGATTACGCGCTTCAAGATAATAAGCACGCTGAATAGCTTCGGTCATGCGTTCTCCTGAGTCAGATCCCTGATTTGTCGCTGCAATAACTGCACGACAGGCGGGGTAGGTAGACCGGCGGGGTTCACACACAGTCCAAAAATCAAAATTAAATTCGGTCCCCGGCACAACTTGCTGAATACGTTGCCAGTGATGTTGTATAGTTTGCTGCAGGGATTCAGGCATAAGCTCATCTTCGTCAGGTGCCAAACCTCCCAAAACATAAGTTACTTCAACTTTTCCATGCAAACTGGACTTTATTGTTTGCCATGCTGGTTGAAATGCATAACACCAGCTACACATTGGATCGTGAAAATAATATAGAATTGCTGACATCTAATTCCTCTTATGCACTGTTGATTGAGAAGGCAACAGCCTATAACAGATTCGTAACTGACTCATCATGAAATTTGAACAACCCCTGATCGAGGCGACACTGATAAAACGTTATAAACGTTTCCTTAATACAAATTTCTTTTAAAACAGCAATTTGTATCCGAAGTACACACACAAGCGTTTATCAGTGGGAGATTGAAAGCACTTTTGTGTATCATGCCCCCAAATTTAAAAAAACAATATATTAACGAGGTATAGCATGAGCTGGAATATCTATCTATCAGGAGAAATTCATTCAGATTGGCGCGACCAAATTGCTCAGGGCATAAAAGATGCGGGATTACCTGTAAACCTGAGTACGCCAGTAACAGATCATAGCTCCAGTGATGACTGCGGAGATAATATCCTCGGTGCTGAAGAACAGCCATTCTGGAAAGATCACAAAGCCTCCAAAATGAATGCAATTCGTACCCGCAAGCTGATTGGTGATGCGGATGTCGTCGTTGTCCGTTTCGGCGATAAATACAAGCAATGGAATGCCGCTTTTGATGCCGGTTATGCTGCCGCGTTGGGAAAGGCGATGATAATCCTTCATGACCCTGAATTAACACATGCACTAAAAGAAGTTGATGCAGCAGCTCTGGCAGTAGCGCAAACACCAGCGCAGGTTGTAGACATAATGAAATATGTTATTGATGGGAAATTGCCCTAAACCCCTATTTTATTCTTGTTAACTGTTTTTCAATTTCTGGTTACAAAATTTTTTGTCTGAATTATGTCACGTTGGCGAGAACCTAAACCGAGTTCCTCACCGTACATCACCCAGGATGGCTACAGCGCACTGGAATCAGAATTACAGGAACTTTGGCAACGGAGAGTTGAGGTCACTCGTGCATTGACTGCAGCCGCTGCCGAGGGTGATCGCTCGGAAAATGCAGAATATATTTATCGTAAAAAAGAATTACGTGGTATCGATTCTCGTATTGGCTACCTGCAACGACGTATGCCCAAACTAAAAGTAGTATCCAGAGTTGAAGACATCTCG
>JABHFC010000447.1 GCA_018676275.1 Gammaproteobacteria bacterium
GGCTTTCAAAACCACTACGTCTTAATTCAGCCTGCACCAGGGTAAACAATTCTTCGTATCGCGGTTCAACCACCTCCGCCAGAGTTTGCCTGGCCAGGCGACGAGGAGCTCGGTCACCAACGCTTGGGACTTCTATAGTCTCTTCAGGATTTGCAAGTTGAGTAAGCGCACAGGCATATTGCACCTTGATGTCTTCAGCGTGCTGGGTAGGTGTTCTCAATGCGACTGCAATGTCATTTGTTACCTGGTCGCCAGCTATGGGAATTACTGCAGTATGATGAATTGCACCATCGGTAAACACCGCAATATCAGTAGTCCCTCCACCGATGTCCACCAAACAAACACCTAGATCCTTTTCATCTTCAGTCAACACTGAGTAACTGGATGCCAGTTGTTCGAGAATGACATCATCGACCTCAAGACCGCAGCGACGAACGCACTTCACAATATTTTGTGCCGCACTTACCGAGCCCGTTACCATATGCACCTTTGCTTCCAGACGAACACCCGACATACCAATAGGCTCTTTAACGCCTTCCTGGCTATCGATAACAAACTCCTGGGGTAATATGTGCAGTATTTTTTGATCCGCAGGTATTGCTACCGCTCTGGCAGCATCAATCACACGATCGATATCACCTGTCGACACTTCATTATCCCGAATAGCTACGATGCCATGGGAATTAAGACTTCGAATATGACTTCCCGCAATACCGGCATAAACGGAATGGATTTCACAACCTGCCATTAGCTCCGCTTCTTCAATTGCCCGTTGAATGGAATGCACGGTGGACTCTATATTCACCACGACACCCTTCTTTAAGCCACGAGAACGGCTTGAGCCTATTCCAATAATCTCTATCTCATCGTCTGCTGTTATTTCGCCAACAATAGCGACGACTTTAGAAGTGCCGATATCCAGACCAACTATGAGGTTTTTATCAACTCGTTTAGCCATTATTTTTCAGCCCTGGTTCAATTATTTGTGGAGGTTCGTTATTCCACTCAACAGCAAAGCCATTGGTGTATCGCATATCAATTTTTTTAACTCTGCTTATATCCTTCCCTAGACCTGCAAGCACAGACCCGGTAAAACGTGCTATGCGATTTTCAACGTCGCTACGACCGAGAATTACGAGCGGCCCTTGTTGAAGTTGGATTTGCCATGCTCTTCTTTCACTCAAACTCAAACTGTTAATTTGAATATTCTGTGAAGATAAGGCCTGCTGAATTTCCTTGTAACGATTCAATACAATATGCTGGGTATCTGCAGGTCCAGACAAAAAAGGTAAGGCAGAAATAAATTCTGCTTCTTGCGGAGAAAATATCTCTGCAGAAGCATTGAGTAAGCCACTGCCATTCCAATGTCCTATCGCTGTTTGCTCTTTAACTTGAACACTTAGTCCGTCCGGCCATATTCTTTGTACTGATACCCAATGAACCCAGGGTTCTTTTAATAAAGTATTATTTATGCTTGTTACATTAAGATTAAAAAAGCCACCGCTTATCACATCGGACACCATTGTCTGCATCTTTTCCGTAGACAGGTACTGAAAATTTCCTTCTATTCGAACATGCTTTATTGGCAATGTGGCAGGATCAAGCAATCGCCATCCAGCCAGAATGAACAAAGTCATAACCAGAAAAATGAAAATGAAACTAACAATTGGTCTGGACTCCGTCTTGTCCGGATTGCTGTTATCTCTACTCACGGATGATAACTTTTCTTCATGCATTGAATTTGTCATCACTATTGCATTCATGCTGTCGCCGTTTCCATTTCAAATTGCTCCTGGATACTGGTATCCAGAATGCGTAATACGAGATCATCAAATTCCATTCCTGACTGCTTTGCTGCCATTGGCACCAGGCTATGACTGGTCATACCAGGTATAGTATTTACCTCTATCAACCAGGCTTGATCATTGTCATCAATAAACAGATCAACCCTTCCCCAACCACTGGCAGCAACAACGTTAAAAGCTTTCAGTACAGAAACCTTTATTTCTTCTTCCCGTTCACTATCCAGTCCACAAGGGCAGATATATCTGGTGCTATCTACTTCATATTTAGCCTGGTAGTCGTAGAACACATGAGGTGTCTCAAGACGAATCAGTGGTAAAACTTCCTGACCGAGGATCGCAGCTGTATATTCACGACCATGTACCCAGCTCTCCGCTAATACGCCATCGTCATATTGATTTGCTGTATGCCAGGCACTCTTTATGTCATCCAGCGATTCCACTTTGCTCGCACCACAACTTGAACCTTCATGTATTGGCTTTACCATCAGCGGAAGCCCAATACTTTCTGCAGCATCATGTAGTTCTTGCTCGCTACCGACTTCCATAAAGGCTGGCGTAGTCAAACCATGTTGTTGCCATATATTTTTGGTCAGTATTTTGTCCATCGTAAGCGCCGAACCGAGTACGCCACTCCCTGTATATGGGATATCCAGAGTCTCGAGTACACCCTGTATCACACCATCTTCACCACCTCGACCATGTAATGCGACAAAGGCGCGATCAAAATTGCCCTGTATCAAATTTTCTATAACATCATCACGAGCATCCAGTGCATAAGCATCAACACCTTGACGGCAAAGAGCAGCATGTACAGCACGCCCGGTTTCCAGCGAGATAACACGCTCGGCCGAACTACCACCCATCAGTACAGCAACTTTGCCGTAATGATTTTGCTTCTTATCTGTCGTCTTTTTACTGTTCATTTCTAATTAGTATTCTGACTATTGAGACTCACCAACTATGCGTACTTCTGTTTGTAATTCGACCTGGTACTTTTCCCGTACCGTATCCTGTACATGCAAAATGAGCTGCTCTATATCGGCCGAGCTGGCATTACCCGTATTGATAATAAAATTGGCATGCTTTTCAGATACACATGCACCGCCAGTTCGTTTACCTTTCAATCCACATTCATCTATCAATCTTGCTGCATAATCACCTTCCGGATTACGAAATACAGAACCGCAACTCCGCTCCCCCATCGGCTGGCTACTTGCTCGTTGAGCCAGTAATTCACGAATATTCAGACGTGCGGTTTTTTCATTATCGTTTTGTAGTTCTAATATTGCGGATATAAACCATTCGTCAGCAGCAATATTTACCGAACGATATCCAATCTCAAACTCATTAGGTCGACGAACCTTCCTCACACCTTTACGATTTATGGTTTCTATACTTTTAACGATGTTCCACATTTCGCCACCAAAAGCGCCTGCATTCATCGCTAAAGCTCCGCCGATGGTGCCGGGAATTCCAGCCAGAAATTCGGCGCCACTAAAGCCATTAGCAGCACTGAACCTGGCTGCTTTTGCACAGGCCAGACCAGCACCGACACTTAATTTCGATCCATTCAAATTCATTTCATTTAACACACCATTAACCGCAATTACTGAACCTTTGATACCACCATCACGTACAAGCAAGTTACTACCGAGGCCAAGCCAAAAGACTTCTTCATTATCCTCAAGTTGCGACAAATACAATGACAAATCATCAATATCGAGCGGTACATAAAAACGTTCTGCCTTGCCCCCTGTTCGCCAGGAAGTATGCTGAGCCATAGACTCATTACGCAGTAATTTACCTCGCAATGCGTAGTCATCCGAACTCCTGGTCGTTTCAATCAAGATCGCTCCTGATATATCTGTATTTCAATGCAATTGCGCTCCATAGCGAGTCGACAATTCACGACTCAAATTGCCAATGTCACCAGCTCCCAGCATTAATAAAATATCTTCATCCTCAACAATATTTGATAACATCGTATGCAATTCTTCACGTTGCTCTACGTAGACAGGATCGAGCTTTCCCCGCATTCGAATACTGCGACTAAGGGAGCGACTGTCAGCGGCTGAAAGAACCGCTTCACCCGCCGCATATACATCAAGCAAAATTAATACATCAAGCTCGGACAGAACCTGACAAAAATCATCGAAAAGATCCCGAGTACGGCTATAACGATGTGGTTGAAATA
>JABHFC010000448.1 GCA_018676275.1 Gammaproteobacteria bacterium
AAGAGACAAATTGCCTACTGGATCAAGACGGATGAAGGCGATGACTTGCTCATGGCTCTCGGTATGAATAGCGGAGCGAAGTTCACCCGTATGGGTCTCTATTCGGGAAATCGGGCAGGTCAGGGCCAGCGTTGTGGATTCATGTATTTGACAGGTGTAATCGATATTTATCTGCCGGAAAACTCACGTGTTAACGTAAAGGCCGGGCAACAGCTTATGTCGGGAACCGACATACTCGGGCAGTTTGTACATTTGGCAGGAGCCAGTGCAATTAGCGCAAAATAGCCGACTGAATCTAAAAAAGAGCAAAGCCCCTATAGCAAGGATCCAAGTATAGTTGTAACCTGATTACCATGGAATATGCAGGCAAGTAGATCATGAACACGAGACGCAGAGGAATTTACCTCCTCCCCAATCTGTTTACAACATCGGCATTATTTGGCGGTTTTTACGCAATCATTGCAGCAATTAACGGGCGCTATGAAGCTGCTGCAATTGCCATGTTTGTGGCGATGGTTCTGGATGGCATGGATGGGCGTATTGCCAGGATGACGAATACCCAGAGTGATTTTGGTGTGCAATACGACAGTTTATCTGATCTGGTCTCATTCGGTCTGGCACCGTCACTGGTAATGTATCAATGGTCCTTATATGGTCTCGGTAAACTGGGTTGGCTGGCCGCGTTTATTTATGCGGCTGCCACGGCTTTGCGATTGGCACGTTTTAATACCCAGGCTGCTGTAGACGACAAACAGTTTTTTCAGGGTTTACCCAGCCCGGCGGCGGCGGCACTTATAGCTGGTTTCATCTGGTTAGGAGATGCTAATGATCTCTATGACGGGACAAACCTGTTATGGATTACATTCCCTCTCACAATTACTACTGGCCTGTTAATGGTAAGTAACGTCCGCTATCACAGTTTTAAACAATTTGATTTGAAGGGGCGGGTACCTTTTATCTACATTCTGATGATAGTGCTGGTCCTGGTATTGATCGCTTTACGACCATCTATAGTTTTGTTTGTACTTGCATTTACCTATGCCCTGTCGGGGCCGGTGATGACCCTTTTGTTAATTCGGCGTCACCGGGCTAAGCGCCGATTACACGAAGAGAGTTAGGATCTGTTGAGGTTTCACCTTCAGCAAGCCCAAAAACTCGCTTGCAATATTAGCAATTAACGTTATCCTTTTTGCCATGTTCAGCACAGAGCCATCAATTCAAGTAATCGATAATCGCCAAACTCTTTTGGCGAATGCTCTTCTGTGCCTGCTCCTGCTGCCCTGCTAGGGCACATATACTTCACACTACATCATCGATCCTATTTTTTTGCCATATGCCGCTTAACGGCATTGATGGTCAGGTTGTATAATTCGGAGCAGAGACATGAAAGATAAATTAATCATATTTGATACCACCTTACGTGACGGTGAGCAGAGTCCGGGGGCGTCGATGACGCGGGACGAAAAAGTTCGTATTGCCAAGACCCTGGAATTGATGCGAGTTGATGTCATAGAAGCTGGTTTCCCTATTGCCAGTCCAGGTGACTTTGAATCGGTCAGGGCGGTGGCGCAGTCTGTTAAAGACAGTACCGTCTGTGGGCTTGCCCGAACCAGTGATGAGGATATCGACAGGGCCGCGGAGGCACTGAAACCGGCCAATTCAAGTCGTATACATACCTTTATTGCTACTTCTCCAATACACATGGAACGTAAGTTACGCATGCAACCGGAGCAGGTTCTGGAGCAGGCTATACATGCGGTAAAAAGGGCCAGACAATATACAGACAATGTTGAGTTCTCACCTGAAGATGCGGGTCGTTCCGAAATTGATTTCCTGTGCCGGATTATCGAGGCTGTTATTGATGCTGGTGCGAGCACAATTAATATACCTGACACCGTTGGCTACAATGTGCCGGAACAGTTTGGTAACACAATCACACAACTGATAGAGAGAGTTCCAAACGCCGACAAGGCGGTTTTTTCTGTACATTGCCATAACGATCTGGGGCTTGCTGTTGCCAATTCTCTGGCGGCAGTGATGGCTGGTGCACGACAGGTGGAATGCACGATAAATGGATTAGGCGAACGAGCCGGTAATGCCTCTCTTGAAGAGATAGTGATGGCGGTACGTACGCGTCAGGACATTTTCCCCTGTGATACGAATCTTGATACTACCCAGATCATGAATAATTCCCGCCTGGTATCGAATATTACCGGTTTCCCGGTGCAACCTAACAAGGCCGTAGTCGGTGCCAATGCTTTTGCTCATGAGTCAGGTATTCACCAGGATGGTGTCATCAAGAGCAGAGAGACTTATGAGATTATGCGCGCAGAGGATGTCGGTTGGCAGACCAATCGCCTGGTTATGGGAAAGCACTCCGGCCGCAATGCATTTAAAACGCGATTGAAAGAGCTGGGCCATGAATTTGAAAACGATGAAGATTTAAATGAAAGTTTTAGACGTTTTAAGGATTTAGCCGACAAAAAGCATGAAATCTTTGACGAAGATCTTCAATCACTGGTGTCTGACGGTTTACTTGAAGCAGAGAATGAACGATTCAAATTTGTCAGCATGAAAGTTGGGCTGGAGACAGGAATGACTCCGGAAGCACAGGTGAATTTAACCGTTGAGGGAAAAGAGAAAAGCGGAAATGCACAGGGTGATGGTCCTGTTGATGCTATTTTCAAGGCAATTGAGTCAGTTGTAGATAGCGGATGCAAAGTACAGCTCTACTCAGTAAATGCAATTACAGACGGTACTGATGCTCTCGGTGAAGTTACAGTTAGAGTCAGTAAGGATGGACGTATTGTTAATGGTATGGGTGCAGACACAGATATTATTACTGCATCCGCAAAGGCTTATATAAATGCTATTAACAGAGTATCAAGTCCAATCCAGCGAGCACATCCTCAGGTCTGATAAAAGATTATGATCCCATCAAGCTTACAGCAACAGTACTTGCATTTGATGGGCATAGATCTGTGGCGGGATCGAAATGCTGCTGAAGTTAATGTCTCCGATAGCGAAGCTGCTGTTAGTTTAAATTCCATTGATGAAGCAGAGAGTTGGCTGGAACTGCGTAAACTGGTTACTGCCTGTACAAAGTGTGCATTACATCAAAATAGAAAGCAGACTGTATTTGGTGTCGGTGACACGAGTGCAGACTGGATGGTAATTGGTGAAGCTCCGGGTGCTGAAGAGGACCGTAAAGGTGAGCCTTTTGTGGGTCGGGCTGGAAAATTATTAAATGCCATGTTGTTGGCTATTGGCTTGCAAAGAGATCAGGTATTTATTGCCAATATACTTAAATGCCGACCGCCGGAGAATCGAGATCCTCGTGCTGAGGAAGTTGATTCCTGCCAGAGCTATCTGGACAGGCAGATTGATCTGATTCAGCCGAGAATAATACTGGCAGTAGGAAAAATTGCTGCTCAAAACCTGCTGAAGGTAGATACACCCATAGGGCGTATGCGAGGACAGGTTTATGAATACCCGGGCTCGAATATACCTGTGGTGGTAACATATCATCCGGCATACCTGCTACGCTCACCGAAGGAAAAGCGTAAATCCTGGCAGGATTTACAAATGGCTGTGCAGATTTACAAAGAAAGGTAGATTGCAGCTTTTATGGAAGTCATAATTTATAATTTGAAGCCCTTAAATGAATATTTCAGGCAACATAAAAAGTGGAATTCCAACTATGGAATTTCAATTGGTACCTTTTTGACATCGATTCAGAATAAAATTCTATGAGTGCTGTATTAAAAGACGCGATGCTTATTTTTCGACCGATGGTTGAAGATGATTTGCCGGGTATCATGCGCATCGAGCAGGAGGCTTACCAGTTTCCCTGGACTGAAACTATTTTTCGAGACTGTTTACGGGTTGGTTATTGTTGCTGGACACTGGAAAGTGATGACGAACTTGTCGCTCACGGCGTAATGTCTGTTGCTGCAGGTGAGTCACATATATTGAACCTCTGTGTGCATCCCGACTCTCAGAAGATTGGATTGGGTAAAGATATGCTGAGTCATTTAATGGAGATAGCTCGTCATCACGGAGCAGAGATGGTATTTCTCGAAGTAAGACCTTCGAATAAAGCAGCAATACGGCTCTATATGAGTGCAGGATTTGATGAAGTAGGCATTCGTAATGATTATTATCCAGCCGAATCAGGCAGAGAAGACGCTCTGATCATGGCTCGCAATATAACCTGAAGAGTAAGAACACTGTGGAAAAATCAGAAAAAGAAAAGTTTCCAACAATAGAGTCCTTTGTGGGTAATACACCTTTAGTCAGGTTGCAAAGAATACCTGGTGACGATTCTAATTTAATACTGGCAAAACTTGAAGGTAACAACCCTGCTGGTTCGGTCAAGGATCGACCTGCGATTAGCATGATCAAACATGCAGAAGCACGCGGTGATATCAAACCGGGTGATGTTCTGATAGAAGCGACTAGTGGTAATACCGGTATTGCACTTGCGATGGCAGCCGCGATCAAGGGTTATCGCATGGTTCTGATAATGCCTGAGCATATGAGCGAAGAACGTCGCGCCGCGATGAAAGCTTTTGGTTCAGATATTATTCTTGTGTCACAGGAAGAAGGAATGGAAGGCGCGAGGGATATGGCGGAAAAGATGCAGGCGGAGGGCAAAGGTCTGGTACTGGATCAATTTGCGAATCCGGATAATCCATTGTCGCATTATGAGGGCACAGGGCCGGAAATCTGGCGTGACACCGATGGAGGCATCACGCATTTTGTCAGCTCAATGGGCACAACCGGTACCATAATGGGCGTTTCAAGTTATTTGAAAGAGAAAAATTCCGATATTCAGATCGTTGGTGTTCAACCTGCGGGTGAGGATAGTATTCCCGGTATTCGACGTTGGCCAGAGGCCTACCTGCCGAAAATATTTGATCGTGCCAGAGTCGATCAGATCATCGATATAACTCAGGAAGAAGCAGAAGACATGACACGGCGACTTGCTGCGGAAGAAGGCATTTTCGCCGGAATTTCATCCGGCGGCGCCTTGTCAGCAGCATTACGATTATCTCAGGAAGTGGAAGACGCAGTTATAGTGACAATTATCTGCGATCGCGGTGATCGTTATCTTTCTACAAATGTTTTTCCTGCCTGATTAGAGTCTGTTGACAGCAATTGCACGGCTGTTACTGCTTCTCGTAATTTTTCAATCGTCAGCCTTTGCCTTTGAAGAAATACATCTGCAACTTGATTCTCTTGAGACGACTTTCTTCAACACCAAAAATATCGTCTTATCTTTAGAACCACAACAATCTTCCCAACCGGGTTTATCTCTCCAGATCAGCAATATTCATTCTCCTTATATCAAGCAGAATTTTGATGCTTCTTTTGATTGTGTTGATTTAATTTATACAGTCGAAAGAATAAATTGCGGACAAGGTGTACTAAAAATTGTCTATGCAGAACAGGAGCAGATAGAAATTGATTTCACTTTCTGGATAAACATACTGGATAAAAGTGGTCAACTGACACTGGCAACAACTTTAAAGAACGGCAATGTAATTGCCGATTTTCAATTAGACGCTGATAGCAATTGGCAAGCGGATATTGATGCAAGCGGACTGGAATTAGCGTTTATATCAACAGTGTTGGAGTTATTTAAAGAATATTCCATCATTGATGGTAAGGCGAGTTTAAAGGCTCATATGGGTGGCTCTGAAGACAAGTTTGAAAATATCAGTTTAGATGCAAATTTCACCCAGCTGGGCATCGAAGGTGAAAGCGTACTTGATAGTGTGGATATTCATACGCAAATGGATATGAAAATGGTCGATGACAATTGGTCATTTATTACTACCCTCAGTTTGCTCGCTGGTGAAATGTATATTCAGCCAGGTCTTAATATTATGGGAGAAGAGCCGGGGTTTTATATAGAGGTACCAGCAGAATCAATAGACTTCCGACTGGCTGGTAACTGGCGTCCTGATATGAATATGATCGAATTACAAGATTTGTATTATTCGCATCCAGCGGTAATGCAGCTACAGGGAAGTGTTCGTCTAGCATTGGCAGAAGAAATTTCCTATTCCGATCTTACATTACATGCGGTGATAGAAGATCTTGGTAGTTCTTATCCAACTTATGTTCAGCCGATTTTGATGCAAACTAATTTTAGTGATCTGGAGTTATCCGGTGCTATTGATTTAAGTCTGGATTATGAAGGAACAGAATTGAATCAAATTGAACTGTTTGTCGACGATTTATTCCTGGAGGATGTTGAAAGTCGATTTGGTCTTTATGGCCTGAATAGTCATTTGGCTCTGCATAGCGAATCGGAAGCGGTCCAATCAACACTTAGATGGGATGGAATGAGTTTCTATCGACTTGATTTTGGCCCCGGTAACATCCTTTTTGAATCAATGGGTAAGGATGTAAGCGTACTGGAATGGCGAGATGTCAGTATCCTTGACGGCGGTTTAATAATTGAGGAGTTTGCACTGCGTAATCTGGCTAGCAGTGATTTTGAACTCGAGCTTGGGGGCACGTTGACACCTATCTCTATGGAAGCCTTGACACAGGCTCTTGGCTGGACGATTTTTCCCGGTAAATTATCCGGTGAAATATCAGGATTGAAATATACGAAAAACAATCTGAGTCTTGAAGGAGATATTGCGTTTAAGTTGTTTGGTGGACAATTAAATATTCAGGAACTGCAAGTTGATAACCTTTTTAGCGCCTACTCGGTTTTAACGACAGATATAAAAATTGATGAACTCGATCTTGAGCAACTTACCGATGTATTTACCTTTGGAAAAATTGAAGGCAGCCTCAATGGCCGAATGGATAAGTTAAGACTGGAAAACTGGCAGCCAAGTTATTTTGAAATGGAGTTTTCGACACCAGAAAAGGATGATAAACCGCACCGGATTAGTCAAAAGGCGCTGGAAAACCTTAATGAATTGGGTGGTGGTCTAAGTGGTACCCTGTCTCAGGGTTTTTTGCGCTTTTTACCTGCTTATTCCTATGGTCGTCTTGGTCTGGGTTGTAGATTAAGCAGAGGTGTATGTGAATTGAGCGGTGTTGAAGATGATGGTGACAGTTTTTCAATATTGACCAAGGGCGGGATGTTTCCTCCCTGGGTAGAGGTCAAAGGTGCCGGTCGTTCAATAAAATGGAATGATCTGATAGACGGTTTAAATCAAATCATTGAAGGTGAAGTTGCGATAGAATAAGAATTCGGCAGGAACAAATAGAATTAAAGTTGTCTTAAAGGTTAACTATGCAATGAAAGAGGATAAATTATGCAAGCGCTGAAAAAATACCCTGTTATTACGTCGTTACTGTTATTAACAGCCTGCGTGACTATTAATGTCTATTTCCCTGCTGCGGCTGCGGAAAGTGCGGCTGACAAAATCATCGAAGAAGTCTACGGTGAAGATGCATCATTGAATGAAAATACTGATTCCTCAACTATAGATGATCAGTCCGCTATCAGTCAGCCGGATGCTGGTATATTTGTCAGTTTTTTGCAGAGCATTATTCCTGCCGCCCATGCGCAGCAACCTGATATTAATATATCTTCGCCAGGGATAAGTAAGCTGAAGTCGTTGATGAAGCAACATCACCAGAAGCTTGATCCATACTACGATAATGGTGCTATTGGTATGGAAAGTAATGGGCTTATAACTGTACGTGATTCAAAAGTAATTCCTCTAAAAGAACGTAATATTGTCAAAAAACTCGTTGCAGATGAAAACCGTGATCGAAGCCAGCTGTATAAGGAAATTGCTACTGCAAATGGTCATCCTGAATGGGAAAAGGATATACGTAAAACTTTTGCCAGACGTTGGATAGCTAATGCACCAGGCGGCTGGTGGTTTAAAGATGCTAGTGGGAAATGGCAAATAAAGTAAAACATTCTCAAGATTAATCTTGTTCTAATGAATACCCTGGTATTTGATATAGAAACAATTCCTGATGTTGAATCGGGTAAACGACTTTACAACCTCAGCAGTTTATCCGATAAGGAAGCAGCGGAAGTTATGTTTACACGCAGACGCCAGGAAACAGATGGTAATAGTGATTTTATCCGTCATCACCTGCAAAAAATCGTGGCGATATCGGTGGTTTTGTCTACTGCAGATAAGCTAAATGTCTGGACTCTAGGTAATTCCGATTCATCAGAGAAGGAGATACTTCAGCGTTTTTTTGAAGGTATAGAAAAATACACACCAACACTGGTTTCCTGGAATGGCGGTGGTTTTGATTTACCAGTGATACATTATCGTTCCCTGTTACACGGTGTGCAGGCACCACGTTATTGGGAAACCGGCAAAGACGATCAGGGTTTTCGCTGGAATAATTATTTAAGTCGATTTCACGAGAGACATACTGATTTGATGGACGTTATTGCGGGTTATCAATATCGCTCTGTCGCACCGCTGACAGAAATAGCCAGCATGCTGGGTTTCCCCGGGAAAATGGGAATGAGTGGCGATAAAGTCTGGGATGCATACCTGAATGGTGAAATAGACCTTATTCGTAATTACTGTGAATCAGATGTATTAAATACCTATCTCGTTTATATACGCTATGAATTAATCCGTGGACATTTTACGCAAAATGCCTACGATAAGGAATGTCAACGGCTACAGAAAATGTTGAAAAGCGAAAACAAAGCGCACTTAACAGAATTTCTCGAGGCCTGGGCAAGCTGAACGCATTAGTTTTAATTATATAAACATACTCTCAATACTCAGTTTTCACTTAGTAGATTTTCTATGTCCCGTCGTCGTAAAAAACTACCCGTTGATCCCGTTGAAACTACAATAGAATCTTTATCACATGAAGGTCGTGGCGTAAGCCATATAGATGGTAAAACAATATTTGTTGATGGCGCCCTTACTGGTGAAACCGTCATGTTTCGCTATCGACGTAGTCATTCCCGATATGCCGAGGGTAGTCTGGAAGAGCTCATTGCCAATGTTTCATCGGACAGGGTAGAAGCAAAATGCAAGCACTTTTCCATTTGCGGTGGTTGTAGTTTGCAACATCTAAATCCTGATAAGCAAATAAAGCATAAGGAAAACGTAATGCTGGAGCAGCTACAACATATAGGTGGTGTGCAGCCGGCAGAGATTTTACCAGCCTTGACGGGGCCTTTATGGGGTTATCGTCATAAGGCTCGTCTTGGTGTAAAACATGTTATTAAAAAAGAAAAAGTCCTGGTCGGATTCAGAGAAAAGTACAGCTCTTATGTAGCAGAAATTGATAGTTGTGAAGTATTGCATCCATCAGTGGGAAAAATCCTCGACAGTCTTGCCGCATTGATTGCAGATCTTACTGTTCATAACAAGATTGCACAGATAGAAGTCGCTGTGTCAGATCACACGACCGCATTGATATTTCGCAATTTGGCAGAACTAAGCAGTGAGGATGTAAAAAAGCTATATATGTTCGGTAATGATCATCAATTGAGTCTCTACCTGCAACCGGGAGGTCCGGACACTGTGGTGCCGTTATCCGGCGACAAGCAGGATGACCTGTTCTACAAACTTGATGAAGGTAATATTACAATTCATTTTGCACCAACGGATTTTACCCAGGTAAATGTTGAAATTAATCAAAAGATGGTTAAGCGTGTTATCAATTTTCTGGATATTAAATCTGAAGACAAAGTACTGGATCTTTTCTGCGGCCTAGGAAATTTTACTTTGCCCATTGCACGACGAGCAAAGTCTGTTACCGGTGTGGAAGGGGCAGATGAATTAGTTAAAAAAGCACAGCAAAATGCTATTTTCAACAATATTTCCAACGCCACTTTTTTCACAAGGGATCTATCTCAGGCAGATTTGCAGGAGAATATAAATATGGAAGGCTATGATAAGGTCTTACTGGATCCTCCTCGTAGTGGTGCACAAGCCGTTATTGAACAGTTAAATATGGAAAATGTAAAAAAACTGGTTTACGTAAGTTGCAACCCGGCAACCCTTGCCCGTGATGCAGGTATTCTGGTAAAGGAAAAAGGTTTTAAACTTCAGTCTGCAGGCGTTATGGATATGTTTCCACATACAACCCATGTTGAATCGATAGCAATATTTGAGCGCTAATGAATAAAGATAAACGAATAGAAATTAATTTGTCATCACAAACACTCTGTTTGTTAGAAAATGATGAGTTGATAAAACAATATCCTGTTTCAACAGCGAAAAATGGTGCGGGTGAAATTATGGATAGCGAATGTACACCACGCGGCCATCACCTTATTGCTGAAAAGATTGGTGCTGGTTGTGAAGTAAATACAATTTTTGTGGGCAGACGAGCAAGTGGAGAAATTTATGATCCTTTACTCAGGGAGAAATATCCGGAGCGTGACTGGATATTGACACGTATTCTCTGGTTACGAGGGACAGAGCCAGGTCGCAACCTGGGGGATAATGTCGATAGTTATGATCGTTATATTTATATCCATGGTACTCCTGATGATGTAGATATGAATATCTGTGGTTCGCGTGGATGTGTACGTATCCGGAATCTGGATATTATCGAATTATTTGATCTGGTGGATGAAGGAACTGCTATAGATATTACAGAAAGTTAGCAGAGCTCAGCGATTACTTCTACTGGCTGATTCTGGAATCTGATTAATAAATTTCATTTCCGACTGATCAAACAGCTTTGGGTTTTGCTGATAATCGAGATACATATCAGTTGCATCAAAACCCCAGAACAGGTGCCCGTCAGCCATGATACTGGGTACTCCAAACACACCTGACTGTATCGCTTCCTCTGTATTTTGACGCAATTGCTGTTTAATTGCAGGCTGGGCTGTCAGTTCATCAGGATTGTTAATTCCAAGCTTCGCAGCAAACTCAAGCCAGTCAGTGTCATCTTCAATAGAAAGACCATCTCGCCAAATATAATTGAAAATATGCCTAATCGAAGTCAGATCATTTTCCATAGCTATGGCAAGACGCAATGCTCTTAAAGGGTTAAAAGGATGGGTGGGTGGCATATGTAAAGGTATGTCCAACTTTTTACCCAACCAGACTGCATGTTCGTAGGTAAAGATTCGTTTGGCCGGTATTTCCGCTGGGCCTTTATGACCCCAGTGATTTAATAAACCAGCGAATAATACGGGTTTTGGCTTAATAATGATTTGTTCCGGAAACTGTGAAAAACGTGTTTGCTGTAAATAGGCAAAGGGCGAAATAAAGTCAAAGTACCAGTCGATTGCTTTGGACATATAAATCCCCGAGTTTGAAATGGCTAATCTACACTATCGTAAAAATGAATCAGCAGCTAATCTCAACTGTTCAGCTTTCTCTTATTGAAAAATAAAATAACAAACAAATACAAGTAGTTACGGATGCCAGCATTTTTTTCTCTTTTCCATGTCAACGTTTGCAGCAGGTCGACGTTAATACTCTCTGAAAGTACTTCTAATTAACACTGGAGATTGAGGAAATGAATAAAACGAATCTAATTGTAAGCTGTATTTTGACATGTACCCTGACAAGCCCTTTATTATTTGCCGAAGAAAATAACCTGGGTGATCGCGTTGATGCACGACTGGATCGCAAAGGTGACCGTATAGAGGAAAGACTTGATAATAAAGGTGATCGAATTGAGGATCGTTTAGATAGCCGGGCAGAGACTGCACGGGAAGCAGGAAAAAACAAGCTTG
>JABHFC010000449.1 GCA_018676275.1 Gammaproteobacteria bacterium
AGAGATGCGAACTGTGACTGTAACGTTGGGGAGTCATTCTTCGTTGCGAGGAGGCGTGGCAACCCAGGCACCATCGGTGGCGTTTGTTGGGTCTGGCAACTACGCCACAGCAGTGCTGATCCCAGCTTTCAAAACAGCGGGGGCACATTTGTCTTCGGTGGCCTCCAGTGGCGGTGTGAGTGGTGTGCATGCTGGTAAGAAGTATGGCTTTAATGAAACCACAACTGACACAGACAGTTTGTTCAGTAATCCTAATGTAGATGCACTGGTAATTACTACACGGCATAATAGCCACGCACGGTTTGTGTTGCAGGCATTGAAGATAAGCAAGCATTTGTTCGTGGAAAAGCCATTGTGTCTGACGTTGGATGAGTTGGATGAGATTGAGGGGTTTTTGGATCGTGGTGATAAGGCAATCCGGGCTCCCGTGGTGATGGTCGGCTTTAATCGTCGTTTTGCACCACAAGTGCAAAAGATTAAGTCATTACTCACTGGTGTAACTGGCCCCAAGTCATTTGTGATGACGGTGAACGCTGGTGCGATACCCGCTGACCATTGGACACAGGATATAGAAGTAGGCGGCGGTCGCATCATCGGCGAGGCTTGCCATTTCATCGATTTGCTGCGTTTTCTGGCGGGTAGTCCGATCGTTGCGCATTCCCTGTTGGCCATGGATTCGGTCATCGGTGATACACTAAGCTTGCAATTGAGGTTCGCCGATGGCTCCATTGGCACCGTGCATTACTTCGCCAATGGATGTAAGGCCTTCCCCAAGGAACGGCTGGAGGTGTTCGCTGCCGGGCGGGTGTTGCAACTGGATAATTTCAGAAAACTGCAAGGCTTTGGCTGGCCAGGCTTTAACAAGATGAATCTGTGGCGGCAAGACAAGGGACAAAAGACGTGCGCGGCTGCATTTGTGACGGCGATTTCTAACGGCAGGGTGTCACCGATTCCCTTTGCGGAGATTGTGGAAGTTACACGGGTGAGTATTGAACTGGCCAAGTCTGTTTAGTCAATATGGTTTACGGTTATGACAATTGCACAGAAAAGTGCACCACTTTTACTGGTACATTTTTACTTTAGCAAAGCTATGATTGACCGAGTGAAAAATGGTGGACCAGCGTTGATTCCCTTTGAGGAGATTATTAATACTACCAGGGCGAGTTTTGGAGTTATTAAATCTTTGAGAGAGGGGTGCTGGGTTGAGGTATAAAATTAGTCATATGGTATTTCGGGAGAAGTAAAAATGTCGAAAAAGATTTGTGTCATGGGCCTTGGCTATATTGGGTTGCCTTCAGCCGCTTTATTGGCAAATCGTGGTCACCGGATACATGGTGTGGATATTGTTCAGGAGGTTGTGAATACAATTAATGATGGTAAGATACACATTGTAGAACCGGATCTGGATACCTTTGTCAGAGCAGCAGTAGAATCCGGGAAATTGAAAGCTTCATTGAAACCGGATAAAGCGGATATTTTTATTATAGCGGTTCCGACCCCATTTAAAGATAACCACGTACCGAATATCGATTATGTAATAAATGCAACAAAGTCCATAGTACCTTATCTGGAAGCAGGTAATATTTTGATTTTAGAGTCAACAGTACCTGTAGGGACTACAGACCGAATTAGTGAGGTGCTGGTTGAAGAAAGTATAGATGTTAACAGCTTATATATCGCTCATTGCCCTGAAAGAGTTTTGCCGGGCAGGATAATGATGGAACTGACCGAAAATGACCGAATAGTCGGCGGTATTACTCCTGAATCAACTAAAAAGGTTGCAGAGTTCTATCGCAGTTTTGTTAGTGGAACAGTTTTGGAAACGGATGCAAAAACAGCAGAAATGTCAAAACTTGTTGAAAACTCTTCCAGAGATGTGCAGATTGCATTTGCGAATGAACTGTCAATCATCTGTGATAGTGTGGGAATAAATGTCTGGAAAGTCATTGAGCTTGCAAATAGACATCCCCGTGTAAATATACTTCAACCTGGAACCGGTGTTGGTGGGCATTGTATAGCTGTTGATCCATGGTTTGTTGTCGATTCTGCAAAAGGTGAAGCAAAGTTGATTAAAGAAGCGCGACTTAGAAATACCTATAAAACAGAATGGGTTATTGAAAAGATAAAAAACACAGCGTTATTGTTTGAGAAAGAGAATAAAAGACTCCCTGATATTGCCTGTTTGGGGTTAGCATTCAAACCCAATATAGATGATTTAAGGGAATCTCCAGCTTTATATGTAGCCCAAAGTTTGAAAAAGGGTAATTTTAATATACTTGCGGTTGAACCAAATATAAAGGGTCATAAAGATTTTAATGTTTGCACATTGGAATATGCATTAGAAAAAGCAGATATTTTGGTTTACCTGGTGTCTCATACTGAGTTCTTTGGTGTTGATGAAAAAGGAAAGGTTGTATTGGATTTCTGTGGTGTTAAAAAAGATGCGTAAAATATTAATTGTATTTGGTACCCGTCCAGAAGCTATTAAAATGGCTCCTGTAGTGAAAGAGTGCATAAAATATCGAGATGTCTTTGAAACCAGAGTATGTGTGACGGCGCAACACAGAGAAATGCTTGATCAGGTTTTGGATTTGTTTGAAATTAAACCGGAATACGATCTGGATATTATGAAACCCGGGCAGGATCTTTTTGATATAACATCCAATGTGCTGTCGGGCATAAAAAGTGTTATTGAAGATTTTAACCCAAATGTGTTGATCGTTCATGGAGATACAACAACAACTTTTGCAGCTTCACTGGCTGCATTTTATAAAAAGATAAAAATAGCGCATGTCGAAGCAGGATTGAGGACATACAAATTGGATTCACCCTGGCCAGAAGAGGCAAACAGGCAACTGACCGGGAGACTGGCTGATTATCATTTTGCTCCCACTGAATCAGCCGCAGAGAATCTGATAAATGAAGGCAAAAGCAGGGATTGTGTTTTTATTACCGGAAACACTGTTATAGACGCTCTCTACCGAGTACTTGGAAAAAACAGGAAAGAGTCCAAAGAAGAAGATCTGGTCGATTTGATTTCCAATTATGGATATAAAATTTATGAACGGGATATTATTCTTGTTACCGGACATAGACGAGAAAATTTTGGCCAAGGATTTATTAATATTTGCAATGCGTTAAAAGAGATTTCAGCGAAACACCCCAATATTGATATTGTATATCCAGTCCACCTTAATCCTAATGTGCGAAAAGTGGTTTATGATATTTTATCAGATTCAGAAAATATCTATCTTATTGAACCTCTGGACTACCGTCCTTTCACCTATTTAATGTCCAGATCGAAATTTGTTTTGACAGATAGTGGAGGAATCCAGGAAGAAGCACCCTCACTAGGAAAACCGGTTCTTGTAATGAGGGATACAACCGAGAGACCGGAAGCAGTCAAAGCCGGCACAGTAAAACTTGTTGGAACTGACAAAGATAAGATTATAGAATTTGCAATAAAATTACTTGAGGATAATGCGTTTTATGAAAAAATGTCCAAAGCGCATAATCCTTATGGTGATGGGAAAGCAGCGGAGCGGATAGTGGCACAAATCATGTTATGAATCTGCCTCGTCTCTTTCATACTGTTAAATACCTCAAGCCTGTTCAGATTTATGGCAGGTTGTGGTTTAAATTTTATAAGCCCAGGCCGGATATGTCTTTGGCACCGGCAATAAGCTCAACTAAAGATAATTGGCTAAA
>JABHFC010000450.1 GCA_018676275.1 Gammaproteobacteria bacterium
TATTCCTTCGGGAGTAGATACAAGAATATGGGCCAGACTGTATTCTGTTTCTATTTCGCCCTGATGTTCCTTATTGTCCAGAAAATTTTTGATTTCACGTTCTGTAACAGTGATGCGATTGTCCACTTGCCTTTGGCGAAGGCGGGAAGTCAAAATTTCATGGCGAATATCTTCTCTGAATTTTTCATAGCTGTAACCGTCACTCTCAAGGATTTTCCTGAACTCGGCCAGACTCAATTTGTTCTCAGCAGCAATATTACTAATGGTGCGGTTTAAGGATTCATCGTCAACGCGGATCCCAGTGTTCTCCGCCATCTGTATCTGAAGTTTGGATAAAATCAGTCGATCCAGTACCTGTTTTTCCAGTATAGATGTGGGTGGAAGTGACGTACCTTGTTCATTTAATTGGCTTTTTACCGTCCTGACTTTTTCGTCAAGTTCACTTTTCATAACCACATCATCGTTAATTACAGCAATAATGCGGTCTAATTCCACGGCGGCCTGACTAGATTGAAGCAAGCAGAGGCAGCCAACTATAGTTGCAAGTGACTGAAAAATGCGTTTTTGCATAGGCTTAAAATCCACGTTTATATCCTGGTATTTGCTGAGTTAGAAAGTCTACCGTCAACTGCCCCACTCCGGCTAGTCCTTTTAGCTCAAATTGCAGAAAAAATCCGGTCTGAAAGTCTCCATTAATGTTTGTCAGGAAGCGCCGTCCAACAGCTCGAAATGCCCAGCAACAGCTGTTGTATTCGACACCACCAAACATTTCAATTGACTTTTTCCTGGGCAAGTCGTAATTCCAGCGACCAATTACATTCCAATCCTTGCCCAGTGGCCAGCTAAAGGACGCATCGGTTTGTTCGATACTGGTATTGGCAACACCAATGATACCGGATGGCACTCTGACTACCCTGTAATTCAGATTCAAGACTTTATCTTGTGAGGGTCGATATTGAGCACTTACAGTAAATTTACGGGTGATTTTATTTTCATAGTCCCACTGATAATTACCCCTTACGGCCATATGTCTGAATGGTGTCAGGCTGTATTCAACAATAATTGGTGAGTAGGCTTCTGTTTTAATTGCATGACCGGGTAAGATAATTTCGCGATCTTCGAGAAAAAAAGCCTGGCCAAGAGTAGCATGGCCTCGAATATATGTGCCGTGAATATTAAATCTGGAAGTTAGCGATAGAGTTACCTGATTCGAGTCTCCCATACGATCCGGTCCACTAAAGCGATCTTCATAAAATAGTATTGAATGAGATGATGAGAGATCATAAATACTCGTATCAAAAACAGGTAAGTCACTTTGGTCTTCTTTTGGTACGTAAAGATAAAAAAGCCGGGGTTCAAGAGTTTGAGAATAAGTGCGATCCAGAAATTTTCCTTTCTTATCAAAATACAAACCACTGTCGAGACTAAAAACGGGCAACACTCTGTTTGGTGATTTCTTGAACCTATTGTTTTTGTTCAACTGGTATTGAGTATAACGTAAGCCCACTTTTGGCTTTACATAGCCGGATATTGACTGCATCGGATAGGTGACTGAAGGAAAAAGATCTAAACGAAAACCTTCAACGTTGTTCAAAAGTGGATCGTTTCCTCTCTGAAAATAAACCATCTCGCTTTTTAAGTGATAATTTAAAGCATCATTTTTCGCTATAGAGTTGGCATTAAACAAAATACGGGGTAAACGTTTGTATGGTCGAGAGGTTATCGGTAGGCTTTCATTAACAATCTGGAAGTCCTGAACGTTAGTGTATAAATTCCAGTTGTAGTTGCTATTGCGACCTGCCAGTGAAAAGTTAGCGTGACGCTCCAGGTACTGAATACTGGTTGCGGTTAAAGTACCACCAAAATCCTCAAAGTAGCTTTTATCTGAAACACGCTTATAAAGTACATCCAGGCGACCGTTTCCAAACAATCTTTGAGAATGCTCAAAATTAATTGAATGTCGATCCTGTCCCTGGAACTGATCATCACCGGGTAGATAATCCACATTCAAGGTGCCACTACCGGATTTCAATAAATATCGAAATTCACCCATTCCCATCAGGCCACTGTCAGCCATATATCGGGGAGTAAATGTCGCGTCCATATTTGGTGCTATGTTCCAGTAATAAGGCGCGCGAAACTCAAGACCATTACGGGAGCTACTGCCATAGCTTGGCATCAAAAAGCCACTTTTTCTTTGTGCATCCAGAGGAAAGGACATATAGGGGGTATAAAAAACCGGCACATCCTTTATTTTTAGCACGGCATGTTTTGCCGTACCGCGTGCGGTCTCATGATTCAGGGTCAGCGATTTAGCTGTAATTTTCCATATATTTGTGGATAGATCCCAGACTGTTTTTTGTGGCTCGCAGGTTGAAAAATCAATGTTCTTACCCTGGGTCAGAGTCCCCACGTCAACAAACAATTCGTCTGCATAACCACGGGCCCAGTTGCTCAGCAATTTGTAGTTCGCATTCTGAAAAACGCCTGTACCGTTATCCAGATCCAGATGTGCTGTGGGCGCTTTCAGGTAGAGAGATTCATCCCAGTAATTGACATCACCATCGAGATCGACATTTTCTTGCGGTGTGTAATAGTCAACTATATCGGCTTTTGCCTGTTGTTGATCCTTCTTTAGCTCGACATTACCTTCAAGATGAGAATGTCCTTCTTCAACGAGGTCTACGGTATCGGCCGTTATATGAATATCTCCGGGTTCCAGCTTGTCCTCCACCAGAGGACGTTGTGGAACGCCGAGACCACCAGGACATAAGGCCGGATCCAGAGGGATACTGATAAAACTGGTTTCCTGTGCCCAGCTATTTGCAGAGAAAAGGAGGACTATTAGCAGAGCCAGTTTGCCTGGCATAAGGTTGAAAAAATATGGAATCTCTTGTTTAAAGCTCATCAGCGCCGAATATCTATTTCTTGAATTTTAATGGGATTGTATGAGCCATCCATAATCATCAAATGTCCAGATCGCCATGTATTATGCCGGTTTCGGGAGATATATTACATTGTATCAGGGTGTTTGTATGAAATTAATCCTGTAACAGGCACCAGCATTACTAATTCAGACATTTTTGCCTGCCTCACTACTTATTTTTTCGGAAATACTATAACCGGATGCTCAGTATTCCGTCGGAATACTGTAGCAGTGTTTCCTATTTTTTTAATAAGCTCAGCACCTGTTTTGTCACAAATTTCAGCAGTTACTTTTTCTCTTTCTTCGCGGTCACCTACACGAATCTTTATTTTGAGCAACTCATGATGACTGAGCGCATTTTCTAATTCCTCCAGAACGTTATCGGTCAAGCCATGTTGTCCGATCCAGATGACTGGTTTACTGTCATGTGCAAGTGAGCGAAGATACTTTTTTTGTTCTTTTTTGATCATTTTGTGTGCTTATCTTATTAGTTATAAAGACTATCCCGGTTAACTTCATAGAAGTCGAGGGTATTTTTTACCGCATTGATGACGTTGCGTGGACTAATCGTTGCACCACTTAACTGATCAAATTCACCGTCATCGTTTGTAACTGCCCAGGCAGTATCCTGAGTGTTATCTAATGAACGATTGTCAAAGTTATTTATCCAGTCGGAGTTAAGCTGGTCAATATTATCACCCAGGTCTACTGTTTCGTGTTGCTCAATAATTCTCACGCCGATTATTACCCCTTCATAAGAAAGACCAATTGCCATTTTTATAGTGTCTTTATACCCCATAGTCGAAACTGGCATAAATACCAGACCGACATTGTCAGCATTAAACCTGGCCCGATAAACTGTAGTTGATAGCTCGGCTATATCCATTCGGTCATTATACAAGTCATTGTCGTAAGTCAGAGGCATAACGGCTTCAATCATTTCAATTGCAGTAGCATGCTTATTAAGATCTATCTGATCACTTGTAAGCCTGTTAGCAACAAAAATTATAATGCAACCAACCAGTGCAATAATAAATACGGGAATCAGGCTCTGTTGACGATTTTTCTTTTTCTCAATCATGAGCCCACCTCACCGACCACTTTGGGTCGGGTGTAATGATCAATTACAGGGACACAGGCATTTGCAAGCAAAACAGCAAACGCTATTCCGTCAGGGTAGGCTCCCCAGCAACGAATAATGTAGGCCAACACCCCAATAAGACAACCATAGAGCAGGCGACCGAAAGGCGTGGTGGAAGCTGTGACAGGATCAGTCGCAATAAAAAATGCACAAAGTAGCGTACCTCCACTGCATAAATGAAATAAAGGGGATGCATAGACATCACTGTCATATGTATTAAAGATCATGCTGATGCCTAGCATGCTAATGAGAACAGCCAATGGGATCTGCCACTTGATTACACGCAACACAAGTAAACCGATACCTCCCAGCATAAAACCTATGCTAATCCATTCCCAACCAGCGCCGGCGAAATGACCAAACATCGGTTCAATTCGAATTTCGGAAACCATGTTCATCATTCCCAATTGAGATTTCATCTGGGATAAGGCAGTAGCGCCGCTCAAAGCATCTAAACTTGAATCTCCGTTGCTGAATATAATCGATATATAATCCGACAATGCGGGAGAAGTGTTCGCTACTTCGGGCGAGGCAGGCCAACTGTTCATTTGTGCTGGGAAGCAAAGCAACACAAAAACGTAGCCAGCCATGGCCGGGTTAAAGGGGTTATAACCCAAGCCTCCATAAAGGTGCTTTGCGATAATTATCGCAAATGCTATTCCACTAAGAGTAATCCACCAGTTAGTAAATGGAGAAAGACATAAAGCAAATAATAAACCGGTAACAATGGCACTGCCATCCTTTAGAAAAAGTTCAACAGGACGCTTTCGCATTTTGAGCATGAGATACTCAATAGCAATAGCGAAGCCGACAGCCAACATACACTGAATAAGAATTCCCGCACCAAAAAACCAGACATATGCAAGCAAACCAGGCAAAAGCGCCAAACACACACGAAACATCATTACAGATACTGAAGACCCATCATGCTTATGAGGTGAACTGATAAATTGCTCAGTCATCTTTGTTGGTATCTTCTAAGGTTTTTTTATTTAAGGCACGTTTGGCTTTGGATCGCTCAACCGCAGCATTAATGTAACTTTGTTTATCTTCTTTCTGATTAGCAATCCTTTTTTCTTCTTTTACACTCTGTTTTTCCCGCTCATCTTTTTGCAATCGTTCATTACGAGCGGCGAAACGGGCGCTGGCATGATCGGCGCCATCACGACGTCGTTCTTCAGCTGCGATCTGAGATTTTCCGTATCGATAATACTGGACTAGTGGAATATTGCTCGGACAGACATAAGAACAACAACCGCATTCGATACAGTCAAAAATATGGTGCCTTTGTGATGCTTCCGTATTGTCCGTTTTTGCAAACCAGTAAAGTTGTTGCGGTAGCAGATTGACTGGACAAACATCGACGCAATTGCCACAGCGAATACAGGGCATCTCAGGTAGGCGCGGTATATTTTCCTGAACAAGAATACAATTGGTGGTTTTGATAACTGGCACGTCAGGATTGGTTACGTGCATCCCCATCATTGGCCCGCCGAGTATTACGCGACAGTTCTCGTCTGCTTCGAAATTACATGCCTTAATGCAATCCTTAACCGTGGTGCCCAGAAGTACCTGCAGGTTACGGGATTTTTCCACCAGCCCGGTGACCGTGACATAGCGCGAGATTACCGGTTCGCCACGGGTTACAGCGCGAAAAACTGCGGCGGCAGTGGCAACATTATGCATGACGATACCCGCATGAATAGGTAAGCCGCCACTGGGAACTTCTTTTCCGGTGAGAACCTGGATTAATTGTTTTTCACCACCGGCAGGATAGCGAGTCGGTACCTTAACCAGCTCAATGTCGTCATCAATTAATTTTTCCAGTTCCGCATAGGCCGCTGGCATATCTTCTTCAACAGCGATAACACAGTGTTTTGCCTGGACTGCATGACGAATCATGCGCGTACCTGCAACTACATAACTGGCCTTTTCCTGAATCAGGCGATCATCACAGGTAATGTAAGGTTCGCATTCGACACCATTAATAATAAGAGTATCAACTGCATTTTCCACGCCCTCGTTGAGTTTGACGTGGGCGGGGAAACCGGCTCCACCAAGACCAATAATGCCGCATTCGCGAATAACATCTTGTAGTTCTTTCGGGTCCACGGAAGCATATTCATTAGTTGGTCTGATATCGAATAACTTATCTTCACCATCAGATTCAATAACAATGCAGGGAGCCTTTAATTCAGAAGGGTGCGGCACAGGATAATCGCCAATATCAATTATTTTCCCCGAGGTACTGGCATGCATCGGCACACTGACATAGCCAAAAGCACGAGCGATAGTCTGACCTTTCAAAACCTTGTCGCCAATAGAGACACAGGGTTGTGACGGAATACCAATATGTTGTTGTAAAGGCAGGATAAGACGTTCCGGCAAAGGGTGAAGTATGGACATCTCCTGATCTGAGAGTGTCTTGAAGGTAGGCATTTGCAAACCGCCAGGAAAGGAATGCAATTCCCTTGTCATGTGCTTACTTCAAATTCAGGTTGAGGTTTTGTCCATACCCATTTTTTTATCTCTACATTCACAGGCACCAGGCTGATGCAGTCTACGGGACAGGGCGCAATACATAACTCGCAACCAGTGCACGCTTTACTTATTACTGTATGCATTTGTTTTGCTGCGCCAATAATTGCATCTACAGGACAGGCATTGATGCATTTAACGCAACCAATACAGATTTGTTCATCAATTAAAACCACATGTTGTTGTAATTGTTGCTCGTGTTCGGATTCCAGCTTTTTCATATCTCTGCCCAACAAGGTAGAAATATTTCTGATTGTTTCATCGCCTCCCGGCGGACAGTTATTAATATCAGCTTTGCCGCTGGCAATTGCTTCAGCATATGGCTGACAGCCATCATAACTACACTTACCGCATTGTGTTTGCGGTAAAAGTGCGTTGAGTCTCTCTACCAAAGCGCGTTTACGAAGCGTGGTGTTAGTACGGAAATCAAATGGCATCATTAACCAGGCAAGTAGACAGGCGATCATCGGAATTACAATAATAAATGCGCCTTGTTCCATTAGGCTAGTCCAGTGAAACCCATGAATGCCATAGATAGAATTCCCAAAGTGATGAGCATTATTGATGCGCCCTGAAAAGCGACGGGAATGTCTGAGACGATGATACGATCACGCAAGGCAGTAAATATGACAACGACAAGACCAAATCCACTTGCCGAACCGATACCAAAAAAAAGTGAAGTGATTAGCCCCTGGTTTTGTTGAATATTAATCAGAACAGCGCCAACTAAAGAAGTATTTACCAGTAATATTGGAATAAACACTGCCGTTTTTTCGTGCAATATTGGCCAGTATTTTTTAAGAATTTTCTCTATAAGCAAAACTATCAGGCTGACAAGGATGACAAAAAATAATAGTCGCAGGAATTCCAGATCAAATGGAGTCAGTATGCAAAGATTTATTGCGTAAGTGAACATACTTGTAACTGGCAGAATCACAAGCATTGCTATGGACAGGCCAATTGCCGTTTCGATTTTACGCGAGACTGCAAAGACAGCGCTGGTTCCCAACAGATAATCCAATACCAGATTATTTGCCAGACAAGCAGCTATAAAAACGAGGAATAATTCAGTCACTGGATGGTGATCCGGCTATTTGAATTCGGGCTAGTATGAAATGAATTGAATTTGGCGACAAGCACAAATCCATTTGCATCAATCAAGGCTGCTTATTTGATACGCATTCCCGGTTCGGCACCTTCATCCGGGCTCAAAATGAATATTTCACTACCGCCGGAACCTGCTGCCAGCACCATTCCTTCGGATAATCCAAATCGCATTTTCCTGGGGGCGAGGTTAGCAACCATGACTGTCAGGCGACCTTCCAGACTGGAAGGATCATAGGCAGCCTTGATACCAGCAAAAACATTACGCTGTTCACCACCGATATCCAGCGTCAGCTGTAATAACTTGTCTGCACCTTCAACGTGTTCGGCCTTGACGATACGAGCTACACGCAAGTCCACTTTAAAAAAATCATCTATGCTGATTTCGTCTGCAACTGGATTATTCAGCAAATGTTCACTTAAATTGCTATTCGTATCATCCGTTGTCGCTTCGAGGTTTTCTTTACTGTCTTCAATCATGGCGTCTATGTGATCCTTCTCAACTCGTGTCATTAAAGGTTTAAACTTGTCAATTTTGTGATCCAGCAGAGGCTCATTCAAATCCTGCCAGCTCAGCGGGTCAATATTTAAAAATTCCTCTACTTTTATTGCGGTAACAGGCAGCACTGGCTTCAGATAGATTATAAGCAGACGAAAAAGGTTGAGAGCCATACTACAAACATCTTGTACCTCGTTCTCGCGCCCCTCTTCTTTAATAAGAACCCAGGGTTTATTCTCGTCAATGTATTGATTGGCTTCGTCCGCCAGCAACATTATTTCGCGCATCGCCTTGCTGTATTCGCGGGATTCATACAGTTCTGCGATGCCTGCATTGGCAATTTTATTGAACAGTTCAGGTTTCGCCAGGCTTGATGACAGTTGTCCATCAAAGCGTTTATTTATAAAGCTCGCACAGCGACTTGCGATATTGACCACCTTGCCGACTAAATCAGAATTAACGCGCAGGGCAAAATCATCGAGGTTCATGTCAATATCTTCTACCTTATTACTTAATTTTGCCGCAAAGTAATAACGCAGGTATTCCGGGTTTAAATGATTCAAATAGGTACGGGCATTAATAAAAGTACCACGACTCTTGGACATTTTTTTGCCGTTGACTGTCAGGAAACCATGAATAAATACATTTGTCGGTTTACGAAACCCTGCTCCGTGCAGCATTGCCGGCCAGAACAAGGTATGAAAATACATAATATCTTTGCCAATGAAATGGTACATTTCCGTTTCACTGTCAGGATGGGTATAAGCGTCAAAATCGAGATCGGTTTTATCACAAAGGTTTTTAAAACTGGCAAGGTAACCAATTGGTGCATCCAGCCAGACATAAAAATACTTACCCGGCTGATCGGGAATCTCAAAGCCAAAATATGGAGCATCACGAGAAATATCCCATTCCTGTAAACCAGATTCAAACCATTCATTTAATTTATTAGCCGTTTCACTTTGAAGATTGCTGGACGTCCAGTCCTTCAACATGTTTTCAAAATCAGGCAATTTGAAAAAGAAATGTTCAGATTCTTTTTCTACAGGTGTTGCGCCAGAGATAGCTGAGAAAGGTTTGATCAGATCAGTAGGTGAATAGGTACGATCACAGTTTTCACAACTGTCTCCGTATTGATCGCTTGCATGACAAAAAGGACACTCACCACGAATGAACCTGTCCGGCAGGAACATTTCTTTTTCCGGATCATAAAACTGTTTGATGGTCCGACTGGTGATATGACCGCCATCTCGAAGTCGCGTATAAATCAGGTTGGCAAAAAACTGGTTTTCATCGGTGTGGGTACTGTGATAATTGTCAAAACCGATAAAAAAATCCATGAAATCCTGTTCATGCTCCTGCCGTGCTTTACTGATCAATTCCTCAGGTGTTATCCCGGCCTGTTCTGCACTCAACATGATAGGTGAGCCATGGGCGTCGTCGGCACAGACGTAGTAGCACTCATGACCACGCAGTTTCTGAAAACGCACCCATATGTCGGTCTGAATATATTCCACCAAATGGCCGATATGGATTGATCCATTGGCATAAGGAAGAGCGCTGGAAACCAGCATTTGTCTCGATTTAAGTGTCATTCTTTAAACCAGCATTGAAAAGGCGGCTAACTTAGCATTAATAAGGTACAGCGTGAACATCCAATTATAATCTGAAGCCCTCTATTACCCAATTTCTCTAGTATGTCATCACCCGTAAGCTGGAAAATAATGTAATATAGCCGGCCCAAACAGACTACGAATGAGTGAGATATGTCAGACCTTAGTAAAGAACAAATAGAACAAGCTCTTGCAGAAGTAGAGGATATTTATCTACAACAGGACCTGGTTAGTGCAGGTGCAGTGAAGGATATTACTATTACAGGTGATTCCGTCGACCTTGCTCTGGAGCTGGGTTATCCAGCCAATGGTTATAAGGAGGAATTAACCGCCAGTGTTAAATCCCGCCTGCAGGAACTGAAAGGCATAGGCAATATTAATGTCGATATCACATTTAATATTGTTTCTCACTCGGTACAAAAAGGCGTCAAACCGCTTAAAAGTATTAAAAATACAATTGCCGTGGCATCTGGTAAGGGTGGGGTGGGAAAATCCACAACTTCAGTGAATCTGGCGCTGGCATTACAGGCGGAAGGAGCCAAAGTTGGAATTCTTGATGCCGATATCTATGGTCCAAGCCAGCCTCGTATGCTTGGTTGTCATGCCAAGCCAGATAGTCCGGACGGCAAAACCATCGAACCCAATATCAGTTATGGCATCCAGTCTATGTCTATAGGTTACCTGATAAATGACGAAACCCCGATGATCTGGCGTGGCCCGATGGTGACCTCGGCATTGGAGCAACTACTGGGAGATACGAACTGGGATGATCTTGATTATCTGGTAATTGATCTGCCGCCGGGCACAGGTGATATTCAACTGACGCTTTGTCAGAAGATTCCGGTTAGTGGCGCTATGATTGTGACCACTCCTCAGGATATCGCTTTGCTGGATGCCCGAAAGGCATTGAAAATGTTTGAAAAAGTTGAGGTGCCCGTATTTGGCATAGTAGAAAATATGAGTACCCATATATGTAGTGAATGTGGGCATGAAGAACATATCTTTGGCAGTGGTGGCGGAGTGCAGATGTCAGAGCAATACGGTGTCGACTTGCTTGGTGCTTTGCCTCTGGACATAAGTATTCGCGAAGGTGCTGATAATGGCAGACCTACCGTCGCGATGGACCCAGAATCGAAGTTGACGCTCTTGTACAGGGATATAGCACGTAAAACAGCTGCGAAACTGTCGTTACAGGCGAAAGATTACAGTAGTAAATTCCCCAAAATCGTTGTAGAAAATGCATAACTTATGACCATCAAATCTGACAAATGGATAAGACGTAAGGCTGAGCAGGATGGTTTGATAGAACCTTTTGAACCAGGGCAGGTGAAGGAAAATGGAGGTGGCCGAATTGTCAGCTATGGCACCAGCAGTTACGGCTATGATGTTCGTTGTGCACCGGAGTTTAAAGTTTTTACCAATATCAATTCAGCAGTTGTCGATCCGAAA
>JABHFC010000451.1 GCA_018676275.1 Gammaproteobacteria bacterium
TCAAGTTCAGTTTTTATTTCATCGACCATTTGCAGGACTTGTTGCATTTCCTGCAAATTGGATAGCATCGGGATCATCAGCCTGATGTTACCGTGTGCTGAGGCGCGAAATATGGCCCGGAGTTGTGGTCGAAATAAAGCTGGTTCTTTAAGGCATAGGCGTATAGCACGCAAACCAAGAGCAGGATTGGATTGAACAGGACCGCTTTGGCGACCACCGTCGACCTGTTTATCGGCACCTAGATCCAGAGTCCGAATAGTAAGTGGCAAGCCATCCAGTTTTTCAAGAACCTTAAGATAGGTTTCGTAATGTTCTTCCTCATCGGGCGGAGTTTCACGATTCATATAAAGAAACTCGGTACGATACAAACCAACACCGTTGGCACCGACTTCCCGCACAGTATCAAAATCACGAGGCAATTCTATATTTGCCATTAGTTCTATGGTAACGCCATCCCGGGTTAATGCCGGACCTTCCTTGAGCTTACCCAAATCCGAATAATAACTAATGTCGTCCTGTTGCTGTTTGCGATAGTAATCAAGACTACGTTCGTCCGGATCTACCAGCACCACACCGCGCATACCATCAATAACGATGAAGTCATCTTCTTCAATATATTGAAGCGCATTATGCAAACTGATTACTGCGGGAATGCCGAGGCTTCTTGCCAGGATCGCTGTATGCGAAGTTGGTCCTCCGTACTCGGTAATAAAAGCGACGATGCCCTGATGTTGCATCAACACCGTATCAGCAGGCGTTAAATCGTCGGCCAGGACAATGTAGCCTTTTAGTTTGTTGTCGACACTTTCGTGGGGCAGGGGTGCGTGTTTAAGTAGAATTCGTAAAATACGATTGACCACATGATCAACGTCATCACGACGGGTTCGCAAATATGCATCGTCCATTTCTTCGAAGGCAGCTACCAGCGCATCCCGTTGCAGTTTTAGCGCCCACTCGGCATTACAGCTGGTTTCTCTGATAAGTCGATATGGCTCCTGGGTTAGAGCCACGTCGTCCATCATTAATAGATGGGTATCAATGAAAGCGGCAATATCTACGTTAGTGGAATCGGGTATATGATCACGAATAGCTCTTAGTTGTTGTTTCGCCTGGGTAACAGCATCCTGTAGCCGCTTAACTTCAGCTTCGACAGCAGGTTTTGCAATTTGATACTCAATAATTTCCAGCTGGTCACGCCGTATAATATGGACATTACCAATGGCGACGCCTCTGGAAACACCCATACCATGCAGAGCAATCGTCACTCGTTTTCCCCAAATTTATCCAGAATCAATTCTTCTATTTGCTGAATAGCCTCGACTTCATCGGCACCAGCAGTAGAAATCTCTATGCAGGTGCCTTTTGCCGCTGCCAGCATCATGATTCCCATAATACTTTTCCCGCTCACCTTTTTACCGGAATGTGAGACATTGATTTCGCAATCAAAGCCGGAAGCGAGCTGGACAAAGCGTGCAGCAGCACGGGCGTGTAAGCCCAGTTTATTGATTATTGTTATCGCTTTAGTTTGCATGATTGTCTGTGTTTATTATTTGAATAATACCTTCCTTGCCACCACTTATTGCTTTATCAACCAGTTCTGCCAGGCCAAGTTCCGGGTAATTCATAATCTTAATTAACATGGAAAGGTTTAGTCCGGCTACTGCGCTGACATTATCTGCTTTGGCACAGGCCTTTGCGATATTACAGGGTGTAGACCCGTAGAGATCTGCAAGCATCAACACACCGCCACCTGTATCTAGTTCTTCAATAAGAAGTTTCGTGTGTTCAATCAATTTGTCCGGATCGCAATCCCGTTCTACTGTTAAAAGTTTACTGTTCATAGAACTATCTGTGATCATATGCATGGCAGTTCCCAGCAATGATGAACCAACCCCGCTATGACTTAGAATAAGAATACCAACACTCATATCATAAATCTCTATGATTGATTAACACGTTTTTCTTTAGCTCAATAAAGTGAGCAGCCAGTTGTTCAACTAAGAAAACAGATCGATGATGGCCTCCTGTACAACCAATGGCTACACACAAATAGCTACGATTTTCTTCTTCGAACTTTGGAATCCAGTATTCGAGGAATTCTTTCAATTGTTTTTCCATATCCTTAACCATTGGCTGCATACTGAGGAAATCAATTACAGGCTGATCCTTTCCAGTATAACGCCGCAGGTTATTATCCCAGTGCGGGTTTGGTAGACAACGCACATCAAAAACATAATCAGACTCGCGTGGAACGCCATGTTTAAAACCGAATGATAGAAACAAAATTGAAAGTTCGGCAGATGTTCGCTGGGCAATACGAGCACGGACAATATCTCTCAGTCCATGTACAACAGTATGACTGGTGTCAATACGCAAATCAGCAAAGTCCGATAACTCACTTAAGATAATTCTTTCTTTTGCTATAGCTTCAGTTAGTGATACTTCAGCTGAAGATAAGGGGTGTTTGCGCCGGGTTTCGCTGTAGCGTTTTGTTAGTACATCATCCCCTGCTTCCATGTAGACAAGTTCCGTATCGATACCTTCTTTTTTAAACTGTGCGATGGATTCCGGCAGTGAAGAAAGCGACGCTGCTGGGTTTCGGGCATCAATACCCACAGCCATTTGTGCCGGTAAACCGTCTTTACCACCGATAACAAGTGAACTGAGATGATCCAGCAAGCTAACCGGGAGATTATCAATACAATAATAATCGAGATCCTCGAGCGTATTAAGCACTACAGACTTGCCCGCACCGGACATGCCAGTGACGATAACTAGACGTTTATTTTTTTCGTTACTGCTGGCCATTTTTCTGATCAATCATATATTGTTGATAGGCGATGAATTCTTCTGCAGCATTATAACCACTGCTGATAAGACTATGGTTTCTCGCTGCACATTCAAGCAGGATAGCCAGGTTGCGTCCAGGCGCTACCGGCAATGTGATTTCAGGAATATCGATGTCCAGAATCTTTTTACTGTGATGACTGCCTTCAAGCCTGTCTAGTTGTAACAGTTCTTTCTTGCTCATCGGTTCCAGTCTCACGATCAGCCGCAGGTATTTATTCTTTTTAATTGCACTGTCACCATACAGTTTTCGGATATTTATAATGCCCATTCCACGCACCTCAAGATAATCGCGAAGTGCTTCCGGACAAGTGCCGTTAATTATATCGGGTGCGATCCGGGAGAATTGCGGAGCGTCATCCGCGATCAATCTGTGACCGCGAGTAATTAACTCAAGCGCCAGTTCACTTTTACCAATGCTACTGGGGCCGGTTATCAGGACACCGATAGCCATGACCTCCATGAAGACTCCATGCAGGGTGAGATCTTCTGCAAATAAATTCGACAGGTAATAATGAATGGATTCTATTAATCGGCTGCCATCCAGAGGCGAAGCTAATAAAGGTATACCGAGCTGTTCACATTTTTGTTTTATATAAGGGGGCGTTTCTCTGCCATCAACCAGTAAAATACAGGCTGGATCATGATCAAACAATTGTCTGATGGCATCGTCCTTTGTAGTACTGCGTAAGCTATCAATATATTGAATCTCGGTGTTGCCCAATGTTTGAATCTGGTGAGGATGGATAAGGTTAAGGTAACCAATAAAAGATCGACCTGTAGGAATCAGTGTAGTGAGCGCAATCTCATCGGTAAGATCCATTTTACTCGCCGTCTCCGGTGAGTTAAGGGCATTCATGGTTTCGGCAAGTATTTTTCTGTCTTTCCCGGATAAACCAGTAACCCAGTGAAGTTGTAACTTGTCACTGTATTCGCTAAACAGAGCTTCAATTGTTAGTGATGGAGGTTGTGCCGACATCTTTCTGTATCCCGTTATTGGTTAGAAAAAGGATCAGATTAACGAACACAGGCCTGATCGCCATCGCTGCTTATGCAGGATGGCTTTGGTCTGTGCTCTGTTTTTTACAATCACTCAGTCAGTAGAGTGTAAATTGCTTGTTCTGATTTTTCTGTACGTAACTGGTTTAACAAGTTGGCATCACTGAATTTTTCAGCCAGCTGAGAAAGAATTTGTAAATGCTCCTCGGTCGACTCCTGCGGAACCAGAAGAGCAAACAGAATATCGACAGGCTGTCTGTCAATCGCATCGTAATCTACCGGGGTTTGCAGCTGTACGAATGCCCCAAGGGTAAGGTCATCATGATTGTGCCGACCATGTGGAATTGCAACGCCATGACCGAGGCCGGTGCTGCCTAGTCTTTCGCGAGTCAGGAGACTATCGAAAACCTCTGTTTGGCTGAGACTAGGGCTTTCACTGGCGATCAGGCTGGCGAGCGTCTCCAGAGCGGCCTTTTTACTGGCACCATTTGAATCGCAACAAATGCGTTCTGTAGAGAGAATTTCTGAGATCTGCATAGGATGATCAGGTGAATGATAAAAGTTGGGCTTGAGTAGTAAATATCATTCAACGGTCTCACGGTTTTTTATACTACCTTCATTGCGATGATGATTTGTCAGTTTTTCCTTGTGTTTTTTTACCTGTCTATCCAGTTTATCAATCAGACTATCAATAGCTGCATACATATCTTCATGCTCTGATTCTGCAAACAGACGCCCACGGTTAACATTGATGGTAGCTTCAGCCTTTTGCCGATCTTTTTCCACCGTCAGAATTACATGTGTATTGCTCATGTGATCGAAATGGCGCTCAAGACGTTCAAATTTGGATTCAACATAGTGGCGCAAGGAAGGAGTAATATCCATGTGGTGACCAGTCAGGTTTAATTGCATGATTGTCTCCGATTAGAGGTGAGTTGGTATTGTTTTGATGTAAAGAACATGAATTTTTAATAGCTACTTTATAAAACATCATTACTTAATAGTTATTTTCTTAATTTTAGTTATACAAGTCGTTTTCTTTCATTAGATGGAGGAATCGCCATTGATTCCCGGTACTTGGCTACTGTTCTACGAGCCACATTAATACCCTGGTCGGCCAGGATAGTAGCAATTTTGCTGTCACTCAGGGGCTTTTCCAGTTTCTCCGCAGAAACAAGCTTTTTAATCAAGGCACGGATGGCGGTCGATGAACAAGTACCACCCAGATCTGTACCAACATGACTGGAAAAGAAATATTTTAATTCGAAAATGCCTCTTGGTGTATGCATGTACTTGCGGGTGGTAACACGTGAAATGGTTGATTCGTGCAAATTCAAAGTTTCAGCAATGTCGTGTAGTACCAGTGGCTTCATAGCTTCTTCGCCATAATCAAGAAAAGCACGTTGTCGTTCAACAATGGATGTTGCTACACGCAGCAAGGTTTCGCTACGACTTTGCAAACTCTTGATAAACCATCGGGCCTCCTGTAAATGCGACTTAAGCGAAACATTATCATCACTACTATCTGCCCGCTTGATCATATTTGCATAAGCGGAGTTGATGCGTAAACGGGGCATATTTTCCGCGTTGAGCTCGACTTTCCAGGCTCCTTTTTCTTTTCTCACAAATACGTCCGGAACAATATATTCGATTCGTGATTCCTGTATCTGGTTTCCCGGTCTTGGATTCAGTGTTTGAATAAATAACACCACTTCCTGTAATTGTTCACGGCTAAGCTTCATTTGTTTTAACAGGCGGTTATAGTCGTGCCCACCAAGAAGATGTAAATGTTTATCAACCAGCTCTTTCGCTTCACTTAACCAGGGAGTTTCTGCAGCACATTGCGCCAACTGTAAATGTAAACACTCCTGAAGGTCTCTGGCGGCGACGCCGGTCGGTTCCATGCTTTGCACCAGCCGCAGCACAGCTTCCACTTCGTCCATCTCAACTTCCAGTTCATGTTCATCACCTAGTGAGGCGAGTATATCTTCCAGTGAACATGTCAAATAACCGTCGTCATCAAGAGCATCAATTATTGCGGTTGCAATAGCCTTGTCTGTATCGCTGGTTGGCGTCAGGTTAAGTTGCCATAATAAGTGCCCGGACAAAGTGCGGGATTCACTATCCTGATTATCAAAACCGTTGTACTCACTGTTACCCAGATTTTTTGAGAAGCTTCCGCTATTGTCGTAGATGTCTTCCCATACACTATCTACTGGCAGCTCGGTAGGGATGGTGTCATTATTTAGTCCGGTTTCGGTTTCCGAGGTGTGTATCTCTGCGACTTTATCCTTCGAATCGACAGCTTCGTTAGTGTTAGATTCCGGCTGAGCGGAGCTGTCTGAATTTTCATTTTCGGAATTATTTTGCTGTGAATTATCCTCGTCAAGTTCCAGCATCATATTGGAATCCAGTGCATCCTGAATTTCAGTTTCAAGCTCCATCGTAGATAACTGCAGTAGACGAATCGCCTGCTGTAATTGCGGCGTCATTGTCAGGCTTTGCCCGATTTTTAACTGAAGCGAGGCTTTCATACTTCTAGTTTAGCGCAAAAACCGGGTCAATGTTTGTGATGAACCGAAAAGAAAATCACAATTTAAATTTATCGCCGAGGTAAATATCACGTACACGTTGATTGGCGAGAATTTCATCTGGTAAGCCTTCTGCTTCGATCCTGCCCTCATTAACTATATAGGCACGATCACAGGTACCCAGAGTTTCCCGTACATTATGATCAGATATGAGTATACCGATACCGTTTTGTTTCAGGTACTCGGTTATACGCTGTATATCACTGACCGAAATAGGATCGATACCAGCGAAAGGTTCATCCAGTAAAAGAAACTTTGGTTCTGTTGCGAGGGCGCGGGCAATCTCAACTCTGCGTCGTTCGCCACCAGATAAACTCATCCCGAGGTTATCTCTTAAGTGCGACACATGAAATTCGTCAAGCAAAAAATCCAGTCGTTTACGTCTTTCGGCTGCAGATAATTTCGGCCGTGTTTGCAAAATGGCCAAAATATTTTCCTCGACTGTTAATTTTCTGAATACCGAGGCTTCCTGTGGAAGATAACCCAGACCCATATTGGCCCGTTGATCCATTGGCATACGACTAATCTCATTGTCGTTAAGATGGATAGTACCGCTCTGACAGGGAATTAGACCGACGATCATGTGAAAACTTGTAGTTTTGCCAGCACCGTTTGGTCCTAACAACCCAACAATCTCGCCACTTTGCACAGTGATACTGACATCATGCACGACAGTACGTGAACGAAAACTTTTGGATAAATGATGCGCAGAAAGGACGCTCACGATGTTTCCCTATTAGTATATTCAGAAATGGGGCGGCGAAGTTTTATATTGATTTTAAACAATTATTCTTCTTTTTCTTCAGACTTCTTTTTTTCGCATTCTTTTTTGAAAATTAACAGCTGGGCCGCATCCAGACTTTTTTCATACTCTTTGTCCGCGCAATTATCTTTTTTCTTTTTGATGATTATTTTAACCCGTTGCTTTTTTTCAGGCACCGTTTTATCTGTACCGACATTTGGTGATGTCTTGTTACTCCAGCCTTTAACCTGGCTGAGTCTTGTATCGTACTCTATACGATCAGCAGTAAAGCGCAGACCTTCCTTTGTTACCAGAGCCTCTTCGATCAATATCGAATATTCTTTCAGCTCATAATACTCTATGGTAAGTGCTTCGGCATAATCATAGACACTGCTCTCATCTGGCAATTGTTTGTAGGTAGCAGGACGCCCTTCCATAACCAGATAATCCATTTCACCGTCTTCGGTGTAATAGACAGTCATTTTATCACCAGTCATATAGATGGTGCCCTGGATAGTGATGACATTGCCGGTATAAATACTAATATTTTTAATATCATCCAATTCACCGGCGTCAGCTTCAATCTCGATTGGCTGATCCCGATCGGATTCGAGTGAAGAAACTCCACACGATAAGCCCAGCAAAATCAGGCTAAGGCTGAGTTTATAAAGTTTGTTCTTGTTCAATATAAGTGTGTACATCTTTTAATACTTCCAGTCGACTATCTTCAAAATAGGCACGCATACCAATACCATTAATGGTTGTCCGTCTTGCCTTGATAGTTGCGGGTTGATCGGTTTCAGCATAATCCAGTTCCAATAATACATTAGCCTTACTTGTGTTGACCTGTAAGATTCTTTCGCCCGCCTCGTCGTTTTCCCATAATTGTACATTACCTTTTAGCAGGATTACTTCGCTGTCGGCTGTAACCCAACCTTTATCAGCGCTGACATACAGGGGTAATCGAGAAGTTCGATATAATTCTATTTCAGGTTGCAGCAACTCGCTGGTGTCGTTATCAGGAAAATGCGCCATATGCACGGCATAAAGACTGCTTTTTGGCGTGCCGTCTCGTCTCATGGTCAAAGTCGTGAAATCTTCCATATAATAATCTGGTTCATGAAAGCTTTCAGTTTCAGTGGCGGAGCGTTGTTGACTGACAACCTTTAATAACCAGGCACTGCCAAGGGCGGTTACCATCAGGAAAATAACAATTATCAGACGTTGGGACATGTATGTATGCTTAAAAATTCAGTTATTTTTAATGAAAGAGAATAAAACTAGCCAGGCAGATATCGTTGATAAGCTGTTTCCAGTAAACCCTGAGCCTTCAGAATCATTTCACATACTTCTCTTACCGCGCCTTGGCCGCCAGCCTTTTCGGTAACCCAATCTGCTCTTTGAAGCACCAGCGGCTGTGCATTGGCAACGGCGATCGCCAGACCGGCCTGATTCATAGCGGGCAAATCAATAAGATCATCGCCAACATAAGCGGTTTCTTCTCTATTTACTCCAGTTTTTTGCATCAATTCAGTAATTGCCGTTTGCTTATCACTTTGACCCTGATAAACGTAATCAATTCCCAGTGTTGCCATACGTTCTGCCACGATAGGTGATGATCTGGCCGAGATCACCGCAATTTCCAGGCCCGCTTCGCGCAACATTACCAGGCCAAGGCCGTCATGAACGTGAAAGACTTTATATTCGTCTCCTTTATCACCAAGGATCAGGCTACCATTGGTAAGCACCCCATCAACGTCAAAGACAACTAATCGAACTGTTTTGGCCTTGTTAATTACTGTTTCAGTCATCAAACTACCCTGGCGTGTAGCAGGTCGTGCATATTCAGAGCTCCGATAAGAACATAGGCGGAATCAACAACTAATAATGCATTGATTTTATGTGTTTCCATCATGCTCAGTGCTTCGACTGCGAGCACGTTCGCTTCAATGGTTTTGCAACCGGAGGTCATGACTTCGGATATTTTGGTCTTATGAACATCCATACCTGCATCCAGTGCCCGGCGTACATCGCCATCAGTAAAAATACCCAGCACATGATTGTTGGCGTCAATTATTGCCGTTGCGCCCAATCCCTTACGGGTCATTTCTACCAGTGTATTGCTTAGCAGAGTATCTTCGTAGACGCAGGGGATTTCATCCCCACTATGCATGATGTTCTTAACGCGTAATAACAGGCGTCTGCCGAGTGTGCCACCGGGATGGGATAAGGCAAAATCGTCGATGTTGAATCCGCGTGCTTCGAGCAAGGTAATCGCCAGTGCATCTCCCATGATTAATGCAGCGGTGGTACTGCTAGTGGGAGCCAGGTCCAGTGGACAGGCCTCTTCGCTGACACTAACATCGATATTGATATTTGCAGCTCTGGCCAAACTAGAGTCAGAGTTTCCGGTCAGTGAGATTAATGGGACCTGCAAATGTTCTATCACTGGCAACAAAGCGGTAATTTCATCCGTTTCACCGGAGTTTGATAAAGCAATGACAACATCCTGAGCTGTTATCATACCCAGATCGCCATGGCTTGCTTCGCTTGGATGGACAAAAAATGCCGGGGTGCCTGTACTTGCCAGCGTTGCGGCAATTTTGTTGCCGATATGCCCGGACTTGCCCATTCCGATTACAACAGTCCGACCTTTGCAATCAAGGATATAACGACAGGCAGAGGCGAAATCATCGTTAATTCTGTCCTGTAAGTCACCGATAGCCTGAAGCTCGGTTTCAATTACGCTTTTACCAAGCCGTATCAGGGCATCGCTGTCAGTTTTGTACGCGTTATTCATATAATCAGTTTTTATCTAGCTGGCATGGCTTATTCAAGCGGAGATTGTAGAAAATAGCCAGTATTGATAGGCAATAAAACATAAAAACAAAAAGCCACCTTCGATCCGATCAAATTTTCCACGACCATAGACAAAAACCATCCAGCCCATCAGTAATGTCAAAGTAATCATTATCGGGATGTCCCGATAAATAACATCTGTGCTTACCTCGGTAGGATGAATCAGAATAGGTATACCCAACACCATTAGCATGTTGAACATGTTTGAACCAATCACATTACCAACGGCAATGTCGGCTTCATTCTTGATAACGCTCGTAATGGAGGCTGCAAGTTCAGGCAGGCTGGTGCCGATAGCGACAATTGTCAGGCCAATTACCAGGTCACTGACACCAAACTCCTGAGCTATTGCGATTGCACCTCTCACCAGTAATTCCGCACCGCCCAACAATAAGAGCAGACCGAAAATCAGCAAAAATGTAGATTTGGCAACAGAATCAGTTTTATCCTGTGCCAGTTCCTGTTCGAATTCGCCTGCAAGAGGGTCCGCCTTTGAAGAACTTCGTGCCAGTCTGATAATCCACCACATGGATAGCACCAGGCAGGAGATAAGGATGAGACCATCCATTCGACTCAGGTAACTATCGAGCAATAAGCAGGTGGCAACGAGGATCGATGCAAACATTAGCAGAAATTCACGTCGCAGTGTCGGAGAAAGAACTACCAGCGGACAAGCCAGTGCGGTAGCACCCAGCACCAGACCGATATTGGCAATATTGGAGCCAACAGCATTGCCAATGGCGAGAGTGGTTTTTCCATCCAGCGCAGCAACAGTTCCCACCAGCACTTCCGGAGCGGAAGTGGCAACGCCGACTACGGTGAGGCCGATAATTAAAGGAGAAATATCCAGTAAGCGCGCGATATTAGCGGCACCAACCACAAAGCGATCAGCGCCGACCACCAGTAGAGTTAGTCCTGCAAGGACGAAAAGACAATTAATCAACATTAGTTAGTTTACATTTTTTCATGATAATGCCAGATTAGTGATAGACATGAAATTCGTTGTCGCAAACTAGACTAGAAGAAACTATATAAGTCCTTACTGATAATCCCTCATGATCGTCATCATTTACCCCTTAATAGCCCGGCCGGACAGCTACACGCATGACTGATCGCTTACAAATGTTACGCGATTGGCTGCAACTGGATCTGAATCTGACGATAGATGATCTGGCTCCTGCATCGGAAGATGCGAGTTTCCGTAAGTATTTTCGAATAATCTCAGGCCAGCTTACTTATATTGTTATGGATGCGCCGCCGGAAAAAGAGAGCTGTGATGCCTTTCTTGATGTAAGTGAGCGGCTTCGACACTGTGGTACCAATGCACCTGAGGTATATGCAAAGGATCTTGAGAAAGGCTTTTTGTTGCTAAGTGACCTCGGAACAGAACTTTATCTGGATAAGCTTAATGAGGATAACGCTGACCAGCTGTATGGGGACGCTATAACTGCATTGCTGAAAATGCAGTTTCGCGCTTCGGTAGAAAAATTACCAGTCTACTCAGAGAAACTGTTAATGCAGGAGATGACATTATTTCGGGACTGGCTGCTGGATAAACACCTGGGCAGTCCACTCACAGGAAAGTCACTAAAGCAGATGGAAGATCTGTTTATTTTGTTAATCAAATCAGCGAAGTCACAACCACAGATTTTTGTCCATCGTGATTATCATTCTCGTAATTTGATCCTGAACAGGAATAACCCCGGTATTATTGATTATCAGGATGCAGTGCTGGGACCACTTAGTTACGATCTGGTTTCGTTGCTGAAAGATTGTTATATAAAGTGGCCTCAGTCCCGGGTACAGTTTTGGATCGGGGATTACTACCAGCAGCTTGTTAGCAATTATGATGTTCAGTTAAGTGCCGAAAATTTCAAACGCTGTTTTGATTTGATGGGCGTACAACGGCACCTTAAAGCGAGTGGAATATTTGCGCGTCTGAATCATCGTGATCACAAGCCTGCTTACCTGCAAGATATTCCCAGAACATTATCCTATATAGTCGATTTAGAGGGTGTATATCCCGAGCTTGAACATCTCATCGATCTTCTAAAGAACAGTGTACTGCCAGCCATGCAAGACTTATGAAAGCAATAATACTTTCTGCGGGTAGGGGCGAACGCATGCGGCCACTAACAGAGCATTCGCCCAAGCCTCTTTTACTGGTTAATAAAAAACCCTTATTGCAATACCACATTGAAGCATTGTCGACGGCGGGGATAAAAGAGCTCGTCGTTAATCATGCCCTGATGGGAGAGATGATTGAAGATTACTTCGGTGACGGGGACAACTTTAATGTAAATATCAAATACTCTGCAGAAGGCAATGCGCCGCTGGAAACCGGTGGCGGTATAAAACATGCCCTGCCTCTACTCGGCGAGGAGCCCTTCATCGTGGTTAATGGGGATATCTGGACGGACTATGATTTTTCATCTTTACCAGAGCAGCCGCAGGGACAGGCGCATCTTGTTCTTGTGAGCAACCCAGCGCACCATCTCGATGGAGATTTTTGCCTGGAGGGAGATTGCGTGAGGGAAAAAGGAGAAGATAAATATACTTACAGTGGTATCGGGGTCTATCGACCTTCTCTCTTTGCCGATACTGAAATGACATCTTTTCCCCTCGCCCCACTACTCCGAGGTGCCATGCGAGCAGAGCTGGTCAGCGGTGAACTTTATCGTGGTGAATGGCTTGATATAGGTACACCTGAAAGATTAGCTTTGGCTAATAATAAGGCAAAAAAGACTAAGTGAATGCTTACTAATATTTTGAAATTTCCCATCCTGCGAAAAACCTGTTGAGCAGATGAAGTCGCCCTGGTAGAGGGAAAATTAAGCCTTCTGTAAACCCATTGATTATCCCTGGATAAACCTCTACATCTAGTAGTTCCTGAACAAAGCGGTACAACATCTAGATAAGCCTGTGGAATTCCTGTATAGTTCGCGCGAATTCAGGCAGAGGACACTGTCCGGTAATGACTTATTGGATATACACTCTACTTTTTGGGCTGACATCAGCTCAATCCACGCGTTTAAGTGGCAGATTATTTACCGGGGCCTTCCTGGGTGTTGCTGCTTTTTCCGTTTTTTTCGTATCACTCCTATGGCAACAAGACTTCTCTGAAGCTGCCCCAGGCACACAGCAAAACAAAAAACCAGGCCCTACCCTGCAATCCGATAGTCCTCATTTACTTGCCACAGCAACTGGTGATCTGGCCGAAATAAAAAACCGTGGTCGACTGCGGGTTTTATTACAGGAACAAAAGTCCACCTCCGCTCTGGCAAATTCCAGTGAACGAAATCTGATTAATGAGTACGCTTTGGAACAAAACCTGGATGTTGACTGGATTGAACTTAAACAATCGGAATTAATTTCATACCTGCGACAAGGCAAAGGTGACGTAGTTTTGACTGCCGTCGTTTCGACAACAGAAAATGAACAAGATCAGGTTCAACTCACCTTGCCCTGGGGAGTTTCACAACAACAGGTTATATCCCGGACTGACACTGGTCGTATTCTTAATATAGATGATCTCAAAACACGACAGATAGCTATCAAACGTTCCTCTCCTGTCTGGAGTGACCTACATCGTCTGCTCAAATCAAACCCTTCTATGGACATGATCGTAATTCCCGAAGGAGCAGATGCTAAAAGTGTTTTGGAGAAAGTCGCTTCTGCGCAATACGATGTTACGGTAATGGATAACCTGATTGCAGAACCCTATATTCCCCGATTTCTAAATCTGGAAGTGGCTTTTAATATTAGCGAGGTTGCAACAATTTCATGGGCAGTCAGATCAACATCCATGGAATTACATAGCTCACTCAACGGTTTCCTTAACAAGCAGTATTTGCAAGCTGATATTGTCCGCAGCTATCAGGATGACTTGCCTGACTTACAAAAGAAGAAGCTGCTTCGTCTTGTAACCCTTCAGAGCCCGGTAAATTACTATCTACATAAAGGAAAGCTAAAAGGTTTTGAACATGATTTGTTAAAGCGTTTTGCAGAATCACATCAGATGCGCCTGGATGTTGTGATCGCCGATAATCATGAAGAATTAAGGGAATTATTATTAACAGGCAAAGGTGATGTTGTTGCTGCTTCTCTACCTCGTCAGAGTTTCAGGCTTAATAAACAGCTGGCTTTCTCTCAGACTTATAATCACGCAGCGCCAGTTGTGGTTGGGCGGACAAAAGATACTCCCATTCTCGATATAAAAGGACTGAAGGGCCGCCGGGTAATAATTCCGGCAGCGAGCCCTTACGAAAAAATATTACGCAATTTGAAAACAGAGGGTGAGCAACTGGATATAGTTGTAGCGGAACCCGGGGAAAGCACCGAAAATATTTTGATTAGAGTCGCGCAGGGCGTTTATGACCTTACCGTAGTTGGTGGACTCGAGCTTAAAGCCCAGTTGGCCAGACAGATTAATTTACGCGCACATTTTACTTTGACTGAACCCTTACCTCACGTGTGGGCGGTGAGAAAAGCTGATACACAATTGTTGACCGCCTTAAATGAATTTATCGCAAAGGAATTTCGCAAAGGCTTCTATAACGTGCTTTATTCAAAATATATAGAAAAACCCGTTTCTTTGCTGGGAGACACACAGTTAGTAGCGAGTAATGAGAAGCTTTCTCCCTATGACGAAATAGTCCATAAGTATGCGGAACATTATGATTTCGACTGGCGTTTGATTGTTGCGCAGATGTATCAGGAGAGTCAGTTTGATCCTAATGCTATTTCCTACGCTGGCGCAGAAGGTCTTATGCAGCTTATTCCGGAAACGGCGGAATTGCTCGGGGTTTCTGATGTGAACGATCCTGCTACAAGTATCCAGGCCGGTATTCGATATATGGATTATTTGCGTGGTAGATTTGACAAGGATCTTTTGCTGGAAGACCGGCTCTGGTTTTCTCTGGCAGCATATAACGCCGGTTATGGTCGCGTTCAGCGGGCGCGCGTGCTGGCCGAAAAGATGAGCCTGGATAAGAATAAGTGGTTCGACAATGTCGAAAAAGCCATGTTAATTTTGGCCAGACCCTATCGGAAAAACGGTGAAACATTGCGCGATTGCAGATGCGGGCAGACTGTAGTTTATGTAAGAGATATTAAAACTTTATATAACAACTACGTACGATTAACACGTGGTCTCAAAACAGTTTCAAACACACCTGAACAACTAAGCACCGATATATAAATACAAGGGTGGTTAATCAGGCTACTTTCACTGGTTCTTACTGCTAAGCTATACGCTCAAAGTAAAGGTAACAGGTCCATCGTTGCACAGGCTGATTTGCATATCAGCACCGAACAGTCCATTGGCAACCTTGTTGTGAGTAGCAAGCGCACCTTCAAGCAGATAATCAAAAAGGCGCTGACCCTCTTCTGGCGTAGCAGCGCTGCTAAAACCAGGTCGCATTCCTTTACGGGTATCAGCAGCCAGAGTGAATTGCGGTACCAGTAACAGACCACCATTAACGTCGATAACACTGAGGTTCATTTTGTTCTGGTGATCAGAAAATACGCGGTAGCCAAGTAAACGTTTCAACAAGCGGTCAGCCTTACTTTCATCATCCATTCGTTCGACACCAATGAACACTAATAAACCAGTGTCTATCTCGGCGACAGTGTTTTGTTGAACTTCTACGCGGGCATATCGGACCCGTTGCAACAGTCCGATCATAAGTTGGTTAGCCGATTGGCTAAATAATCTTCAGGTAATCCAGAATGTTGACAGTTAGCAAGGCGATAGCGGCAGCCATAACAGCCCACTCCATGTTTCTTCGCGCCAGAAAACCAGTGAAATGCAGAATAAGTATAACTATGGCGAGAGTGTAGACGATGTAAAAAATCATTTATTGTCCCCAATATTTTCGTTCAGTTGTTCAGCCTGATAATTATGTACGAATTTCAAAGCGTCCCTCATTTAATCTTCATTAGTTTAGAGGTAGCCAGCGGCATAACCTTATGATATTTATAAAAAATAGGCAATAAATTATTATCAGTATTGCTTTTAGTCCAGAATACGAACACCTTCTTTGTCAGCGATAAGCAATAAATCTGCCCCCCGTCGGGCAAACAAACCATTTGTTACCACGCCTGTAATATTATTTATTGCCTGTTCCATTTCGACGGGATTCTGGATGGAAAGGTTATGGATATCGAGAATAATATTACCATTATCGGTGGTGAACCCTTCACGTAAAATCGGTTGTCCACCGAGTTTAATTAATTGCCTTCCAACATAGCTCTGAGCCATCGGAATAACTTCCACTGGTAATGGAAACTTTCCAAGAGTACTGACTTCTTTACTGGAATCGATTATACAGACGAATTTCCTGCTGGCAGCAGCTACAATTTTCTCCCTGGTTAAAGCACCACCTCCGCCTTTTATCAGGTGCAAATGTCTGGTTGCTTCGTCAGCACCATCGACATATACGGGTATGTCACCTACGCTATTTAGATCTAATACGGGAATATTAAGAGCTCTTAATCTTTCTTCCGAAGCAAGAGAACTGGAGACCGTGCCTTCAATACGGTGTTTTATAGAAGCCAATGCGTCGATAAAAAAATTGACAGTGCTGCCAGTTCCAACGCCAACAATCATGTCGTCGTCAATATACTTTAGCGCCGCCTCCGCTGCCTGTTGTTTCAATTTATCCTGGTTCAAGGGTATAGGTTCCAGATTGATTAAAAATTGTTTCTACCCATCACTGAGTATCAAAAGTTACTTACGATATTGAGTAAATGTTATCTTATGCCTATGTTCGATGAATACAAACAATTAATTGCCGAAGCGAATCAGCGCGTATACGACGTCGCCAGAAAAACTGAACTGGATTATGCGCCTCAATTGTCGGAGCTGTATAACAACCGTATCTGGTTAAAACGGGAAGATAGACAGCCGGTTTTCTCCTACAAGATACGCGGTGCCTACAACATGATGTCTTCACTCTCGGTTGAGCAGAGACTGGCTGGTGTGATAGCCGCATCGGCGGGAAATCATGCGCAAGGTGTAGCCCTTGCCGCCAGCAAATTGGATATGGCGGCAACAATTGTAATGCCGAAAACCACACCGGAGATCAAGATAACTTCAGTCAGACGTTTGCAGGCAAAAGTTATTTTACACGGGAATAATTATGACGATGCCAAAGATCATGCGCTGGAATTGGCAGCATCACAGGACAAAATATATGTACCTCCCTATGATCACCCTTTAATAATCGCGGGACAGGCAACGGTAGGAGTAGAGTTGCTTGAACAACATGACAATCCCGAAATTATTTTTGTTCCTGTCGGTGGTGGAGGTTTGATCTCTGGTTTGGCTGCACACATCAAGTCCATAAGACCATCAATAAAAATAGTGGCAGTAGAACCGGATGAAGCGCCTTGTTTGCACCATGCATTGGCTTCAGACCGTCGGGTGGAACTGGAGCATATCGGTATTTTTGCCGATGGCGCAGCAGTAAAACAGGTAGGCGAAGAAAATTTCCGTATATGTCGTGAGCTCGTCGATGAGGTTTTGCTGGTTAGTGTTGATGAGATTTGTGCTGCGGTAAAAGATATCTTTGAAGATAGCCGTGCCATACCTGAACCAGCGGGGGCGCTGGCAATAGCCGGTCTTAAACAATATGTAAACAGGGAACAGATACAGTCTCGAGAACTAATAGCAGTATTCAGTGGTGCGAATGTTAATTTTGATCGCCTCCGACATATCGCTGAGCTTGCTGCCCTGGGTGAACAAAGAGAGGCTCTGCTTTGCATTACCATTCCGGAACGGCCAGGAAGTTTTCGCGTCCTTTGTCATGATCTGGGACCGAGATTAATCA
>JABHFC010000049.1 GCA_018676275.1 Gammaproteobacteria bacterium
CTATAACTTATTGTAAAATAAGTATAATAAAATAAAGATCACTAAAGTAAATTAAGGCTAATCCTAGTTTTTCAAAATCTCTCTTTATACCGATAGCGTATTTACATGGCACAGGAAAAAACAGCTGACTGTTACAAAGCAAACGCCTTTGGGTGATTGCAGGGCACTTTGTCATCATCCATTTCTAATGCTTATGTTATCACTATAGAGAATTCCGCTACATGCAAATTTAGCATCGTAAGAATACGAGTAACATTTTCAATTCGGACTCAATTATTTAATAAAAATAGTGCGCCGAGAAACAAGATTCAATGCTCTTAAAGACATGTCAATTTATAAACAAGTAGTAGATAATCCTGTGTAACAACAACGGTGGTTAGGAGACTTCTATGACGCAGAAGAGCAGTAGGGGATCCGGTCGTGCCAAAAAAGCGAAAGCTACGGCTGGTGGAATTTTAGAAATTGAAAATGTTATTATTCGCTTTGCCGGGGATTCTGGTGACGGTATCCAGATCACTGGCGCTCTATTTAGTCACGATTCTGCTGTCGTCGGCAACGATATTAGTACGCTACCTGATTTCCCTGCAGAAATTCGTGCGCCGGCAGGAACCCTGGCTGGTGTCAGTAGTTTTCAGTTAAATTTTTCTTCCTACGATGTTCATACTCCCGGCGACAGGCCTGATGTACTTGTTGCGCTTAATCCTGCTGCATTAAAAGTGCATTTAAAAGATCTGAAGCGCAGCGGCACGCTGATAGTGAACCATGATGCATTTGATGCTAACGGCCTTAAAAAAGCGGGCTATGAGCAGGACCCCAGGAAAGACGGTAGCCTTGCTGGATACCAGGTTTATGATTTTCCTATAACTACTCTTACAGTTGCCGCCGTAGAGTCATCATGGTTGAGTAAGAAGCAGGCTGAATTGAGTAAGAACATGTTTACTCTCGGTATCATCTCCTGGCTCTATGATCGTTCACTGGATGCTTTGGTTCAGCGCATTGAGCAGTTATTTGCAACAAAAAAACCAGAGCTCGCCGAAGCCAATAAGCTTGCATTACAGGCTGGTTTCAATTTTGCCGATACAGTCGAAGTATTTACCAGTCGTTATCGTGTCAGTAAGGCGGATTTACCGGTAGGTGATTACAAACGTATCACCGGCAACGAAGCGACGGCACTTGGTTTCCTTGCGGCGTCTGAACTAAGCGGCAGACCTCTTTTTTACGCTTCATATCCAATTACACCTGCCAGCGATATTTTGCATGAGCTTTCTCGTTTACGTCATTTTGGTGTAAAGACCTTTCAGGCCGAAGATGAGATTGCTGCGATTGGTATTGCTTTAGGTGCTGCATGGGGAGGTTCCCTTGGTCTGACCGGGACCAGTGGTCCTGGTGTCGCATTGAAGTCCGAATTTATTGGATTGGCAGTAATGACAGAATTACCCATCGTTATTGCCAGCATCCAACGTGGTGGGCCGTCTACCGGCTTGCCAACCAAAACAGAGCAGGCTGATCTTTTGCAAGCTATGTACGGTCGAAATGGAGAATGTCCGGTACCTATCGTTGCTCCATCTACACCGGGCGAATGCTTTGAAATGGCAATTGAGGCATTTCGTATTGCCATAAAATATATGACGCCAGTGTTTTTTCTGTCCGATGGCTATTTGGCTAATGGCTCGGAACCATGGCGCATACCGGAGCCCGAAGAGATTACGCCCTTTGAAATTGATTCTTCTGACATTCCGGAAAACTATGCACCTTATAGAAGAGATCCAGAGACGCTTGCAAGAAGGTGGGTTGTGCCGGGCACTCCGGGACATGAACACAGGATTGGCGGACTGGAAACAGAAGATATAACCGGCAACGTAAGTTATGACTCGGAAAACCACGAGCGTATGGTAAAGCTTAGACAGGAAAAGATAGATGGCATCGCAAATGACATCCCGGATATTGCTGTTCATGGTCCTCAATCGGGTGATCTGCTAGTGTTGGGTTGGGGTAGTACACGAGGCGCCTGTCGCCACGCTATCGAAAATGCCCAGGCAAATGGTTTATCTGTATCTGGAGCACAATTACGTTACCTGAATCCTTTTCCAAAGAATCTTGAGTCCGTGCTAAATAGTTTCAAATATGTCCTTGTGCCGGAATTGAATCTCGGACAATTAAGGATGATGCTAAGGGCTGAATTTCTGATAGATGTTATTGGTTTAAATAAAGTTCAGGGTCAACCGCTACTGACATCAGACGTTGAAGAAAAAATTTATGAAATTCTTAATTTTGATTATCCTCAGTCTGCACAGGCCTGACGCTGAGAGAACCAAATTGAAACGGAGCATAAGCAATGAGTGTTGAGAACAAACCTGTAAACGAAGTCAATCTGGATCAAATCAAGTCATATAAGAAGAAAGATTTTGAGTCTGACCAGAACATACGCTGGTGCCCGGGCTGTGGCGATTATTCCATACTGGCGCAGATGCAAAGGGTAATGCCGGAAATATGTGA
>JABHFC010000050.1 GCA_018676275.1 Gammaproteobacteria bacterium
AAGGCCTGCTTGTAATCCGGCTTTCAGGGTAGTATTACAGTGATCTAATAATAACCAACCGGGTTGACTCTGACTTATGACTCTCACTTCACGAATTTTGCTAGCCATGGTTTTGGGTGTGTTTGTTGGCTCAGTATTAAATATTATTACCAATATGACCTGGGTGGCGGAGGGTCGGATCATATGGGCTATTGACATACTCGTAGATGATATTCTTGATGCTGTCGGTCTTGTTTTCATTTCCTTACTAAAATTATTAGTGGTACCTCTTGTGTTTGTATCCCTGGTTTGTGGCGTTACCGCTCTTGGGGATAATGCCAGGATGGGAGCGATCGCCTCCAAAACTCTGGTGATGTATCTATTTACCACGGCTTTGGCTATCAGTGTCGCGATATTGATGGCTTTATTGATACAACCGGGGGTGGGCGCTGATTTCGTTAGTGCGGCTAGTTATAGTGCGACGCAGGCACCGCCGCTGAAACAGGTATTCGTGGATATTTTTCCATCTAACCCGATACGCGCAATGGCGGAAGGTAAAATGTTGCAGGTCATCGTTTTTGCGCTATTGGTAGGTTACTCCATTACTCTGGCAGGAAATGCAGGTAAAAGAACAACAGCAATTTTTCGTGATTTTGAACATGTGATCATGAAAATGGTTGAAGTGTTGATGACGCTGGCACCTTATGGCGTATTCTGCTTACTGGCTAAATTATTTTCCGAATTGGGTTTTGAGGCCATTCTGGAATTAGGTAAGTATTTTTTGACAGTCGTATTTGTATTATTCCTGCATGCTTTTGGTATATATGCGTTGTTATTGAGGACTCTAACTGGCTTAAGTCCAAAACTGCTTTTTGCTAAAATGCGGCATGTCTGGGCTTTTGCTTTTAGTACCGCATCGTCTGGTGCCACCATACCTATTACTTTACGTGCTGTTGAAAAGCGTCTTGGCGTAAATAACTCGGTGGCATCCTTTACGGTTCCTCTTGGCGCGACAATCAATATGGATGGCACAGCTATTATGCAGGGAGTCGCAACCGTATTTATTGCTCAGGTATATAACATCCCTTTGGGCCCCGGTGAATTAATTACTGTTGTTTTAACTGCTACTCTTGCATCAGTAGGTACTGCTGCCGTCCCGGGTGTCGGACTAATTACCCTGGCAATGGTTTTGCAACAGGTTGGTTTACCGGTTGAGGGTATCGCGCTGATTATCGGAGTTGATCGTATTCTGGATATGTTACGAACTGCAGTGAACGTTACCGGTGATGCAACGGTAGCTGTCATCGTTGCCAATAACGAAGGCGCTCTGGATAAAAACATCTTTTTGGACCCAGACGCGGACGTATTAACCGAAGCTATCGAGGAACCTGTAGAGGATAGCTAAAGATTTGTTAGCTGCTCAGGTCGCGCCAACAGTACTGTAGCCACAGTCGACATAGGTGATTTCACCGGTCACTGCGGAGGCGAAATCAGAACAGAGAAAGGCGGCAACATTACCCACTTCTCCGGTTGTGACATTCCGTCGTAGTGGTGAAACTTCTTCCACGTGAGATAGAAAGCCGCGGAGACCTTTTATGCCTGAAGCAGCCAGGGTTCGGATCGGCCCGGCTGAAATAGCATTAACACGAATTCCTTCTGGCCCAAGATCGGAAGCCATGTAGCGGACATTTGCCTCGAGACTGGCCTTGGCGACGCCCATGACATTGTAGTTAGGCATGGCACGCACAGCACCAATATAGGATAAAGTCAGCATAGCACCCTGCCGTCCTTGCATCATCGAGCGCGCTGCACCGGCCAGTGCGGTAAAACTGTAGGAGCTGATCTCGTGAGCCATGAGGAAACCTTCACGGGTGACGCTGTCAAGATAGGCACCTTCCAGTTGCTCCCTTGGTGCGAAAGCGACTGAATGAATGAGAATATCGAAATGATCCCAGTGATCTTTCAGATGTTCAAATACTTTCTGAATTTCACTGTCACTGGATACGTCACAGGGAACGGTAATGTCCGAGCCAAGCTCGGCTGCAAATTTTTCAACGCGTCCACGAAGCTTGTCATTTTGATAGGTAAAGGCGAGATCAGCACCCTCACGACGCATTGCCTGGGCGATGCCGTAGGCAATAGAACGGTTGCTGGCAACACCGACAATCAATGCACGTTTCCCTTCGAGAAGACTCATACGCTTACCCCGTATTTTTTGTTATTTAAAGAGTGAGTATTTTGGCATGACAATTGGTACTCCTACAAGGTGATATTGCCTGCTAAAAGGAGTTTAGGACTTTAGCTTTCTTCTGAACAAGGGTCATGAGGATGCGTCGTAGTTAAGAACTTCCATCAGGGGTGCCAGCTGTTTTTCATAGTGTTTCCATCGTTCAATCGATCGGGTATATATAGGTTGTCTTACCTGCACACTGCTGGCTGTTCTCACTGGGCGTTTGTTAAGGTGAAAATCGATACAATTGTCATCCCAATCCAGACCAATATGCTGAACTAATTGCCGGCTGACTTCTTCCTGATTCCTGACCAACTCCTCATATTGCACAGTCAAAATATCCCCGGGAAACAGATTGAGCCAATGGTCCATCAGTTTTTCATAATCAAGGTAATATTGCCCCAGTTCTTTCAGGTCGAAAGAGTATTCATTACCTTCAACAAAGTGATTAAAAAAGATGGATGTGCAGGTATCCAGAACATTTCTACGACAGTGGATAATACGCGCATTAGGGAACAGGGTTTTTATAAGACCAATCCTGTGGAAATTCCCCGGGTTTTTATCGGTAATACCTAAGGCATTTGGCGAATAAGAAATAATTTCCTGCAAATACTCTTCAGAGAATTGAGTTGCAATGGCCTCGTCACACATGGACATGCAATCCGGATAAGAACTCAATGACCCCAGTTTTTTTGCCAATGCTTTTTCAATTCGCCTGATTGCTGAAAGTTCTCCGGCACCATAAACCTCAGAATGACTGGAAAGAATTTGCTCTACCAGGGTTGTACCGGAGCGGGGCATTCCAATAATGAAGACAGGCAGGTTTGAGTCAGAACCAAAGTTTGCAGTTTTCTCAAGAAACTCTTCTGTATAACTCTTGATCAATTCATCAACATAAATTGAATATGTTTTTGCATCATATTTAAGGTTTTTTCGTTTTAGCTGATTGGCCTGACTGAAATGTTCAAATGCTTTATCGAACATTTCATTTCCGTTATAGATATTTCCCAGGGCAAAATGATAATGTGTTGCATCAGTTTCTGACAATGAAGGGCTGCTCAGAAGATTCTCTATTGCGGGTATCTGTTCTTGCCCCGGGATGAGCATAGATAAGTGTAAATGTGCAGCCGCATAATCGGGCTTCAGAGAAAGAGCCATTTTATAATTCCTGATAGCCTCTTCACGTCGACCCAGCTCCTGTAAAGAAAACCCAAGGTTATTATAAGCTTCGGCATAGTCAGCATTGATAGCAATGGCGCTTTCGTAACAGCCGATTGCGTCTTCTGGTCGACCGAGTTCATCAAGCGCTATGCCCATATTGTACTGAGCCATGGCAAAGTCAGGTCTTAAGGCAATGGCCTGCTCATAATGTTTAATGGCCTCAGTTTGCCGGCCCAGACTGCGAAGTGCATTACCCAGATTACTATGTGCCTCGGCGTATCCAGGCATGATGGCAAGTGCTTTCTGATAATGAATAATTGCGTCTTCTTCCCGCTCAAGTTCCAGAAGAACATTACCCAGGTTGCTGTGTGCTTCAGCATAATCAGGTAACAAGGATAAAGCCTGTTCATAACGACTGATAGCTTCGCTATGACGACCCAAATCCTTCAGAACAATACCAAGATTGTTATAGGGGATTGGGAAATCAGGTGCGACCACAATAGCCTGTTGATAGCGCTCGATAGCTTCCTCAAGTTTGCCCATTTCTTTAAGTACATTACCGAAATTATTATAGGCACCGGCAAAACCGGGATTAATTTCCAGCGCCTGTTTGTAACAGGCAATGGCCTGATCATATTTTTTTAATGCCCGGAAAGCTTCGCCACTATTATTATAAAAATCAGGTTCGTTTGGATTCGCTCTTATCGCTTTTTCAAACAGGTCTATGGCAATTTCATTTTTACCCACTTGGTGAGCCATTACCCCCATTAAGTGTAAAGCGTCAGGATTTTGTGGTTGCTCTTTCAGAATAGAAAGATAAATACTTTCCGCTTCCTGCAGGCGACCAGATTGATGATGTTCTAATCCGGTTTGTAATAATTCAGAAATATCAGAAGCCATATGCTTTCACGTAAAGTCTTTGCTACCCTTATTGCTACGCTATTTGGTCAGCAGTGTAGGCTACACGTTGACGCGTGCGTTCCTTGTTAGGATCAGCAATAGGAATAGCCGAAAGTAAAGATTTCGTATAGAGGTGTTGAGGATTATTAAAAACATCTTCGGTATTACCATATTCTACAATCTTGCCACCGTACATGACTGCTGTTCGATCCGTTAAGTATCGAACCACAGATAAATCATGGGAAATAAAAATCATCGTGATTTGATATTTTTTAACCAGCTCCAACAGCAAATCGAGAATCTGTGCCTGTATAGTTACATCCAGAGCTGATACAGGTTCGTCGGCAATAAGCAGGCGGGGTTTCAGGGCAAGTGCACGTGCAATAGCAATACGTTGTCGTTGACCACCGGAAAATTCATGTGGGTATTTTCGAATCGCCTTCGCCGGTAAACCGACATCGTCCATTAGACTGACAACCTGTTTCAGCAATTCATCTTTGCTACAGTTTTTCTGAACATATATAGCTTCAGCCAGTAAATCATACACTGTCATTCGCGGATTTAATGATGCGTAGGGATCCTGGAACACCATTTGAAATTCGGCGCGTGCAGTTTTTAATTCCTCTCCTTCCAATCGAGTGAGGTCTTTGCCATTCAAGGTAATGCTGCCGGCGGTAATATCTACCAGTCGCATAATAGATTTGGCCATTGTTGATTTACCACAGCCTGATTCCCCTACGAGACCCAGAGTTTCTCCCTCAAGGAGTTGCAGAGAAACATCATCTACTGCCTTGCAACACTCGTCAGTTTTTCCGCTAAACACGCCACCATCACTAATGGGAAAATGTGTAAGCAGACCATCAATTTTAAAAATCGGCTCTGATCCTTCTTCAGCATGAAACACAGCAGACTCCGGTTTTGCGCTGGAAGGAATCGCATTCAACAACTTTTTTGTGTAATCATGTTTTGTCTGATAATAAATTTCATCGGTAGTGCCGCTCTCTACAATATTGCCTTCATGCATAACAATAATTTTGTCAGCACATCCTGCTATAACACCAAGGTCATGACTTATAAATATTACTGAGATGCTACGTTCACGTTGGAGCTTTTTAATCAGATCCAGAATTTGCGCCTGAATCGTTACATCAAGTGCAGTGGTAGGTTCATCCGCAATCAGGATGTCCGGTTCTGTCACAAGAGCCATGGCAATCATGACTCGCTGGCGCATGCCACCTGAGAATTCATGTGGGTAACAATCGATACGTCTTTCCGGTTCTGGGATACCGACTTCCTGCATTGCCGCGATAGCTCGCTTCCTTGCTTCCTGTTTGGATATATCATTATGGGTCGTCAACGGCTCAGTCAGCTGTTCGCCGAGTTTCATAAAGGGGTTTAACGAGGTCATTGGATCTTGAAAAATCATGGCAATGCGATTACCACGAATCTTGCGTAAATCCTGTTCAGACATATTTAGAAGATCATTTCCCTCGAACATGGCTGAACCGGACTCGATACGTGCAGGTGGAGTAGGCAGCAAACCCAGCAGGCTGTAACAGCAAACTGTTTTGCCTGAACCGGACTCTCCGACAATGCCAAGAGTCTCGCCTTTCTCAAGGGAGAACTCTACGCCATTAACGGCTTTTACAATGCCATTACGGGTATGGAAATGAATATGAAGATCTTTAACTGTGAGTAGAGCCATCCTTTTAATCTAATCCCTTGATGCCTTCGGGTCGAGTGCATCGCGTAAACCATCTCCGAGGAAGTTCAGAGAAAAAAGTGTTACTGAAAGTACTACCGCAGGAAAGATTAATAACCAGGGATATTCCTCCATGGTTTCCACGCCATAGGAAATAAGCAGACCCCAGGAACTTTGTGGTGGTTGCACACCCAGACCAAGAAAACTAAGAAATGATTCCAGCAAAATAACGTTTGGGATAGTCAGAGTGACATAAATGATAATAGTACCAAGTGTATTTGGAATCACATGTCTCAGCATTATTTGTCGCTTCGGCAGACCCATTGTTATTGCCGCATCAATATATTCCTGTTGTCGAATACTCAATACCTGTCCCCTGACTATTCTTGCCATCGTTAACCACTCGACGGCGCCGATTGCCATAAACAGCAATAAAATATTCCGACCGAATACGACCATTAACAGGATAATAAATATGGTAAATGGCAGGGCGTAAAGAATATCAACGGTGCGCATCATAAAGGCATCGACGCGACCACCGAAATAGCCGGAAACAGTGCCCCAGAGTACGCCTATGCTCAAGGCAACGGCAGTTGCGAGAAATCCCACCATTAACGAAATACGACTGCCATACATTATCCTGGTTAACAGGTCGCGACCCAGCGTATCTGTGCCTAACCAATGTGCAGCTGAGGGTGCAGTCGCGCCGAGATCCAGGTCCTGCTCAAAGTATGAGTAGGGTGTTATCCAGGGTGTTAGCAGAGCAATAATAATCATAAAAGAAACAACATACAGACCAAACATAGCCAGTTTGTTTTGCTGTAGCCGATTCCAGGCATCTTCCCAAAGAGACGTTCCCGACTCGACGCTGTCCAGATCAATAATGCTCTGTTCTGCGGTAGTTTCAGAAGACTGAGTCATAATCAATTACTGGAATTTGAACTGTCACGTAAACGTGGGTTTAACCATACCGTGACAATGTCTGCGAGCAAGTTGAAAATAATGATCAGGGTGGCGAAAAAGATCGTGGTACCGAGAATTAAAGTGTAATCACGATTAAAGGCTGCCTGTACAAAATAACGACCCATTCCCGGTATTTGGAATATTGTTTCAACAACAAATGAACCACTTAACAGACCGGCGAGAGCGGGGCCCATAAACGAGACAACAGGTTGCATACCACCGCGCAGGGCATGACGAAAAACAATAGCAGCTGTGCTCAGGCCTTTAGCACGAGCAGTCCTGATAAAATCCTGGGAAAGAATTTCTAGCATGCCACCACGACTCAACCTGGCGATATAAGCTGCGTAGGCAAAGCCCAGAGTAAGAGAAGGTAAAATCTTATCGCCAGGAATATAACCCCAGCCTGAGACCGGTAACCAATCCAGCCAGATGGCAAAAACCAGTACCATTAATGGTCCCATTACAAAGGTCGGTAAACAAATGCCAGTCATGGCAAGTGACATGGGTACGTAATCCTGCATGGTATTAGGTTTAAGAGATGCGATTACTCCTGCACTGATACCCAAAATCAGCGCGATGAGCATGGCGTACAGACCCAGTTCAAAAGTAATTGGCATACCCGCAGCAATTACTTCGGTGACACTACGACCGGTATATTTAAACGACGGCCCGAAATCACCGTGTAGTACATTATTCAGGTAGATGAAGAATTGCACATGAACCGGATCATCGAGATTATATTGCGCGTTGAGTGCTTCAATAACTTCCGGTGGCACCGCACGTTCGGCAGAGAATGGACCACCCGGTGCGGCATGGATCAATACGAAAGTGATGGTCATCACTATCAGCAGGACCGGTATGGCCTGTAAAAGACGTATAAAAATAAATTTAATCATTATCAATCAGCCTGCAGGGATACATATTTATAAGGATGCTGATCCAGGATGTTTTGGTCCCAGCCAATAACACTCGGCTTAATCAAAAATACCCGCGTATAAGTATAAATCGGCATAACTGGAGATTCGTCCACGAGTATCTGTTCATTTCTCTGAAAAAGTTTAAAGCGTTCTTCTTTTTCAACAGCAAGGGCGGCGGCGGCGATATTGGCATCATACTCACTGTTAGACCAGCGTGTTCGGTTATTACCGCCATCGGTTAGCAACATATCCAGAAAATTATTTGGATCCAGATAATCACCTATCCAGCCAGCACGGGATATCTGATAATTCCCCTGGGTCTCATTTTCCAGATAAACCTGCCAGTCCTGATTCGCCAATGTGACATTTATGTTCAGCGCCTTTTTCCACATTTGCTGAATAGCGATGGCCACCATGCGGTGTGATTCATCAGTGTTATAAATTATTTCCAGGTTCGGGAAGTCTTTGCCATCTGGATAACCTGCTTCGACGAGTAATTTTTGCGCAGCCTCAATATCATATTTAAACTTGGCTACTGAGGTAAAGCCATTGGTGTTCGGTGGTGTAAAAGTGTAGGCGGGTATTTGTCCGCCTTTTGTAATGTGTTCGACAATTTGTTTGCGATTAATAGACATGGAAAGCGCTCTGCGCACACGTACATCATCAAGTGGTTTGACCTTCGTATTAAAGCGATAAAAATAGGTGCCAAGGTAAGGCGTTATATTGAGCGAGTCGGGATTGGTTTTTCTATACTCAGCAATTTTTTCATTGGGAACTGTGCTGGTGATATGTAACTGGCCAGCGCGAAACATGCGTTCTTCGGTGGAATTATTTTGAACGGGATAAAAATATATCTCTTTTAGTTTTACTTTGTCTGCATCCCAATAAGTCTTGCTTTTCTCCACGATCAATATGCGGTTCAACTTCCATTCTTTTAATACAAACGATCCATTGCCAACAAAATTACCAGGTCTTGACCATTGGCTGCCACGTTTCAACATGCCGCCAAACTTCTCAATCGTCGGCGGGTGAACGGGGTAATAACTGTGATGATCCAGCAACTGTAAGAAGAATGGTGTTGCCGCGTTCAATTCAACCTGTAATGTGCGTTCATCCAGTGCTTTTATACCCACCTTGCTAAAATCTTTTATCTTACCTTTTACAAATTCATCGGCATTTTTAATATAGATGAACATGTAGGAATAAAGACTACCCAATTCAGGTCGCAAGGCACGTTCCCATGAGTAGACGAAATCGTGAGCTGTTACAGGATCACCATTTGACCAACGTGCGTTGTCCCTGAAGTGGAAAGTGTAGATCAATTGATCTTCGGAGATATCCCAGGATTCAGCCACACCTGGTTCGATACCGAGATTGGACGGATGTTTACTGACGATCCCCTCAAACAGGGCCAATTGAATATTGAATTCAGGAATCCCAGTGGTCAGGTGAGGATCAATTTCCTGGGGTTCTTCGCCATTTCCATAATGCAGGATCTGGTCTCGGTTGCCGGATTCGACATTGGATTCCCAGTCTAGAGAACAGGAAGTCGAAACTGCTATGATAATAATCCCGCTAATTACGAGGAACAGGCGTGTGCTTATATTTGTTCTTATATGCCGCGATGTCATCCGAGCTGTCATACATCAAAATGAAGTTGGCTCAATTCTACGTGTTAGTAATTATTGATGAAACCTTTATCTGTTTATATGGGAGAAACAGGCGTGATTAGCCTTTGTGATATTCTTTCACCGCTGCCAACAATGTGCTGACTAGCTGCCTTTCCTCCTCGTTTAGCTCAGGTCGCCAGACTTCAAATAACAGGATGACACGTTCTTTTTTACTGGTATTCCAGGCCTCATGCTCAATACTGTCATCAAATATCAGCATTTCGCCTTCAACCCAGGGTCTCTGTTCATTGCCCACACGTAATGCCCCACAATCCTTCGGTACGATTATGGGAAGATGACATATAAGACGGGTATTTAGTAGACCATTATGAGGGGGGATTCTGGTGCCAGATGTCAGTCTGGAGAAAAGAGCCATTGGAGATTGGCTCGATATAAGCGGCAGGGGAGCGGCTTCCAGTGCCTTGATGGTAAGCGGGAAGAGCGATGCCTTTTCTTCAACCAGACGGCCGTATTCCCATAGGTACAATGCACCCCAGTCGTTATTGTCGAGTAGATCCTTATTGTTCTCATCGAGCTGCATATCTTCGGATTTTAGATAGGGTGAAAAAAGTGAGGGATTACCCATAACATTAGTGAGTTCTGCCCGAATATCATCAGTTGCAGACTCGATACTTTCAACCCAGTCAAATTGCTCGCGTTCATAGAACTGGATTTGTGGAAGACCGGGAAAGTAATAATGCTTTGGTTCCTGGTAATAGACTTCCTGAGATTCGAGGATAATGTCGAGAGATTGTTGAAAACGGCTATTTCCTTTACCAGGCGAAAAGCCTTCCGCTTTCATTTTCGTTGTCAAAAAAGCTTTGTATTCGTCGTCAATACGTATGCAGTTTTCCTGCGCGCGTTTAAGACCCTGCTGGACGTCGCCCGGAAGGTTGCTGGATCCTGATGCTAGTTGTAAAGCCTGTTGATAAATCTCAATTGCATTTCTTGAGTCACCAAGATGAAGCAGGTGGTCTGCCTTGAAAATAATTGCTCTTAGATTTTGTGGATCAAGTTCAATCGAGGTATTTACAGCATCGAGGGTTCTGGTCTTGTCATCGGACTGTGCACAGGCAAAGGCCAGACCTAACCAAACCGATGTGTCTGCTAGTCCTGAAGCAACAACCTTTTCAAATAATTCACGGGCTTTTTTACTTTCTCCCGCCTGTAATGCAGTGACAGCTTGCTGGGTTAAAGCCTGGTTTTCGTCAATTGCATCAGTCATGTTCTTATTTAATGTTCTCCGGACTAACAAAAATACAGTTTTGGGAGTTTCTCCCGGAAAGTTAAGAGGATAGATTCAACTATTCCAGTTATTATACTTACAAGCTGGATAGGGTACATATCTATCCTTTAATAACAGGTAATTACTATGGTTGAACAGAAGAAACAAACAAAAGGAAAATCCGTTTTTATTGTGGATGGTAGTCGGACTCCCTACATTCGCGCCCGTGGCGTTCCCGGTCCATTTCACGCTGCTGATCTGGCTGTATTGGCGGGACGTGGCCTACTGGCTCGGCAGAATTTTGAAGCAGCGGAGCTGGACGAGGTCATACTCGGTAGCACCATGCCATCACCAGACGAAGCCAATATTGGCAGAGTTGTCGCCTTGCGTCTTGGTTGCGGCGATCATGTTCCAGCGTGGACGGTACAGCGCAATTGCGCTTCCGGTATGCAGTCCGTCGATAGTGCTATGCGAAACATTCTTGCGGGCCGTTCAGATCTGGTTCTCGCAGGTGGCGTTGATGCGATGAGCCATGGTCCGCTGTTATTCAGCACGGCGATGGCAACCTGGCTGGGAAAATTTTATGCAGCACGTTCAATGCCTGCCAAATTACAATCCATTAGCAAATTTAGACCAACATTATTAAAACCGGTCATCGCGTTGTTACGTGGACTAACAGATCCGGTTGTCGGTCTGAATATGGGGCAAACAGCGGAAGAGATTGCATACCATTTCGGAATTGATCGTCTGGCTATGGATAGTTTCGCTGTACAGAGTCATCTACGTCTTGCCGCAGCACAGGCAGAAAATAAGTTGCAGGAAATCGAAGTCATCTATGACAGTGATGGAAACTATTATGATCATGATGATGGTGTACGACCCGATAGCTCTGTCGAAAAACTTGCCAAGTTAAAACCGGTATTTGACCGGGAATTCGGTATGGTCACAGCAGGTAACAGTTCACAGATCACCGATGGCGCCGCATGGCTCATTCTTGCCAGTGAAAAAGCGGTAAAAAAACACTATCTGCCTGTACTGGGCAGGATTGTCGACAGTGAATGGGCCGCCTTAAAGCCGGCGGAAATGGGACTGGGTCCTGTGCACGCCATGACACCATTAATGAAGCGTCAAAAATTGAAAGTTGAAGATATAGATAACTGGGAAATCAATGAAGCGTTTGCAGCCCAGGTATTGGGATGTATCGCTGCCTGGAAAGATTCGAAATATTGTCGTGATGAATTACATTTGCGTTCTGCCTTTGGCGAAATTGACCAGCAGAAACTAAACGTGAACGGTGGAGCGATCGCACTTGGTCATCCTGTCGGCTCCAGTGGAGCAAGGATCGTTCTGCATCTTTGTCATGTACTTGAACAGGCGAATGTAAAAAGAGGTATCGCCTCAATATGTATCGGCGGTGGGCAGGGTGGCGCAATGTTGATAGAGAGGGATTAGGAACGATGGCTGAGAAACAAAAAATTTACCTTAACTGGAAACCAGGAACCGATGAAGAGGGAATACTCTGGTGCTATCTTGATGTTGCGGATAAATCGACCAACGTACTATCATCGACAGTACTGGAAGAACTTGAGCAAATCATCTCTGCAGTAGAATCGGATCTACCTAAAGGTGTTGTCATCGCTTCTGCTAAAGAAAATGGTTTTATCGCAGGTGCAAATATTGATGAATTCATCACCACTAAAGACAGTGATGAAGCTCTCGCTTATATCACCCGGATTCATGACTTGTTTAACCGGATAGATTCTCTTGGGTGTGCGACATTAAGTTTGATTAACGGTTTTTGTCTCGGTGGTGGTCTGGAATTAGCTCTGGCCTGTCGTTATCGAGTAGCACTCGATGATCCAAAAACACGTATCGGTTTACCCGAAGTAATGCTGGGGATACACCCCGGCTTTGGTGGCACAATGCGCCTGATTCGTCTGATAGGTGCGGTACAGGCCATTCCCCTGATGCTGACCGGACGTACGCTGGACGCACGTAAGGCAAAGAAACTTGGTGTCATAGACAAGATAGTACCTGAGCGTCAGATGCAAAGAGCCGCACTGAACCTTATTCGAAAAAATGCTCCACGAAGAACTCCGTCAACATTGCAGCGTCTGGCTAATCACGATCTTGTCAGACCACTGTTAGCGAAATACATGCGTAGTGAATTACGTAAGAAGGCAAATATCCATCATTACCCGGCACCTTTCGCCATTATTGATCTATGGGAACAAAAAGGTGGTAGTGAAAAGGGGATGCTTAAAGCAGAGGCTGAATCCGTTGCAAAACTGTTTATTACGGAAACCTCAAGAAGCCTGGTACGACTTTTTAAACTTCAGGACAGGTTAAAAAGTAAAAATAGCGATGTCGATTTCAAGGCCAAACATATACATGTTATTGGCGCAGGCGTAATGGGTGGCGATATAGCAGCCTGGTGTGCTTTGCAGGGTTTGACCGTGACCCTGCAGGATCGCGAACCAAAATTTATTGCTCCGGCAATGAAACGTGCGCACAAGTTGTTCAAACGAAAATTGAAGCAAACACGTTTGGTAACAGCAGCCATGGATCGGTTGATTCCTGATCATAAAGCCTTAGGCGTTGAAAAAGCCGATGTTATTATCGAGGCTATAGTGGAAAACGCGGAAGCAAAGATTGGCCTGTTCAAGGAACTTGAATCCAGAGCAAAAGAAGGCGCAATACTGGCAACCAATACTTCAAGCATTCCGCTTAATGAAATAAGTCAGCATTTGAAAAATGCTGAGCGACTCACCGGTATTCATTTTTTTAACCCGGTTGCAAAAATGCAGCTGGTGGAAGTAATCCACTCCGCTCAAACAGGCGAGCACTGGGTTGATAAAGCGAGCGCATTTTGTCAGCAAATATCACGTCTTCCTGTGCCTGTTGTCAGCTCACCTGGTTTTCTTGTTAACCGTATATTAACGCCCTACCTGCTGGAAGCAGTAGCACTATGGGAAGAAGGTGTGCCAGCGGAACAAATTGATAAGGTAGCGAAGAAATTTGGCATGCCAATGGGACCAGTAGAATTAGCGGATACAGTGGGTCTGGATATTTGTTTATCGGTTTCGCAGAACATGGCAGCTACGCTGAACATAACAATTCCGGAAAAATTACATCAGTTAGTGGATGCTGGGCATCTGGGAAAAAAATCGGGGCGGGGTTTTTATCAATACGAAAAAGGTAAAGCAAAGAAAGATAAGAATATGACCATATCATCTTTGCCTGATATTGAAGATCGTATGGTGATGAGAATTTTAAATGAATGTGTTGCCTGCCTGGATGAAGGGATCGTAGAGGATAAAGATTTGCTTGATGCAGGTATGGTATTTGGTACCGGCTTCGCCCCATTTCGTGGTGGGCCGATGAATTACGCACTGAATAAGGGTACGGGTGATGTCGTTCAGACTTTGAATGATCTGGAAAGCAAATACGGTGAGCGTTTTTGCGCTCATAAAGGATGGCAACAATTAGATAGTTAAATATGCAGGAAGCTGAACATATTATTGGCCCGGAGTCGGCTGCAACTCTGCCCGAACTATTTCAGGAAAGGGTACGTCGATCACCTGAAGCTTGCGCCTATCGTTTTTTCGATGCAATAAACGGCGTCTGGACCGATTGTTCGTGGAACGCGATGGCCAAAGATGTTGCACGTTGTCGTGCTGCTCTGGCGAAAGAAAAACTAAAACCCGGTGACAAAATTGCCATCATGGCACGCAATTCTCGTTACTGGGTTATCTTTGATCAGGCTGCATTATCTCTTGGGCTTATTGTAGTCCCTGTTTATACCGAAGACCGGGCTGATAACGTTGCCTATATCCTTGACAATGCAGAAGTGAAATTACTTGTTATTGGTGGTGATGAACAATGGCAGGATATTCACGAGAGCCTGCAGAGCCTTTCACAACTGAAACGTATTATCACTATTGCAGAATGTAAAAAACTGGGTGAGAAACGATTGTTAAATATGGGCGCGTGGTTGCCAATTGAGTATGAAGACGTAGCAACAGTAAAGACAGAAGCAGATGAACTGGCAACGATTGTTTACACTTCTGGTACTACCGGTCGTCCCAAAGGCGTAATGCTGAGTCATCGGAATATTCTGAGTAATTGTTTTAGTGCTTTACAAGTTTTTAATGTCAGACCTAAATATGTCTATCTTTCATTTCTACCTCTATCACACACACTCGAGAGAACTGTTGGTTACTATTTACCGATGATGGGAGGAGCGACAGTGGCGCATGCTCGCGGCATACCAGAGTTGGCGAAAGATTTACAGGAGATCAAACCACATGGGCTTATATCTGTTCCACGAATTTATGAACGGGTATATGCAAAAATAAAGGAAAACCTGTCTACCCGACCAAAGTGGGTAAGAAGAATGTTTCATCTTGCCGTAGATGTGGGTTGGCAGCGATTTGAATACCTGCAGGGCAGGGCAAAGCGACCTTTGTTACTTTTTCTATGGCCACTATTAAAAAAACTTGTTGCCGACAGGATTACGCAAAGACTAGGAGGGAATTTGCTCATTGCTGTTAGCGGTGGCGCTGCTTTATCACCGGAGATTTCAAAAGTATTTGTTGGGCTGGGTGTGCCTATATTCCAGGGCTATGGATTAACTGAATCAAGTCCAATCATTAGCACTAATAGACTTGAAGAAAATATTCCTGACAGTATCGGTAAGCCCTTACCAGGTATTGAAGTACGCATAGGTGACAATGATGAGTTATTCGCACGTGGCGAAAATATTATGCTTGGCTATTGGAAGAATCAGGAAGCAACAGATGCAACTATAGATAAAGAGGGCTGGTTAGCGACTGGTGACAAGGCTCGCATAGAAAATGATTTTATCTATATAACCGGGCGTATAAAAGACATTATCGTGCTCGCCAATGGTGAAAAGGTATCACCTGTCGATATGGAACTGGCTATTGCATCGAATCCACTTTTCGATCAGGTAATGATCATAGGTGAGTCCCGCCCCTACCTGGTAGCGTTGAGCGTGCTGAATCCCCATCGTTGGAAAAAGATTGCAGAAGATAAGCACGTAGCTGACAAGGATGCTAACGATAGTGAGTCCGAAAAAATTATTCTCGAACAAATATCAAAAAGCCTGCATGATTTTCCGGGCTATGCCCAGATATACCATCATCGTTGTGATGATGAAGCATGGACAGTGGAAAACGGTTTGTTAACGCCAACATTGAAAATGAAACGCAAGGAAATCCTGTTGCGTTATAAGAGCGAGATAGAGCAAATGTACGAAGGACATACTGTTTGATTAATTCTAGTTTCTATCCTGTCCAGGTGAGAATACTATAAGACTGCTTCTTGATACTTCGCAATGGTAAAACCAACGAATAAAACTTCAGGTCCACTATCCGGATTTAGACTAATCGAGATAGCCGGGATTGGTCCAACCCAACTTACGGGTATGCTATTGGCAGATATGGGTGCGGAAATATTTCGTATTGATCGCCTGACTGCTGTGGATCTGGGTATTGCCATGCCTGAAGAATTCAATTTGATGAATCGTAGTCGTGGTTCCGCTGCCATGGATCTTAAAAACCAGGAAGGAAGGGATGTCGTGTTACGTCTGTGTGAACAGGCAGACGCTTTATTTGAAGGGTTCAGACCAGGTGTAATGGAACGTCTTGGGCTGGGACCCGATGAATGTATGTCCAGGAATCCAGCCCTGGTTTATGGTCGAATGACAGGCTGGGGACAAGATGGGCCTTTGGCTAATACCGTCGGTCACGATCCAAATTATATAAGCATAAGCGGTGTTCTGAATATGATTGGTGAGGAAAATGGTCCGCCAATTTATCCTTTAAATATGGTAGGTGATTTTGGTGGCGGCGCCTTATACCTGGCAATGGGATTACTTGCTGCTCTATTGGAAACATCAAAATCGGGAGAAGGACAGGTAGTTGATGCTGCAATGGTCGATGGAGTGGCATCCATGCTTACTTATTTTTACGGTATGCAGGCCGCCGGTGTGTGGAAGGACCATCGTGGTACCAATATTCTGGATGGCGGTGCACATTTCGCACGACCCTATAAAACAAAGGATAATCTTTATGTGGTCATCGCGCCTCTGGAATCTCGATTTTATAATGAATTATTAGACAAACTCGGAATAGATGATCCCGATTTACGTAAGCATCAAGTGGACAAAGAGCGTTGGTTGGAGTTTCAGCAAAGATTGCAGGGTATTTTTATCACAAAAACGAGGGATGAGTGGTGCGAAGTTTTCGCCGATAGCGATGCATGTTTTTCACCTGTTCTGTCTCTTGATGAAGCCACTAAACATCCTCACGCAATAGCACGTAATAGCTATGTTGATGTTGAAGGTATTACGCAACCTGCACCGGCACCTCGTTTTGAGAGAACTCCCGGTAAAATACAAAAGCCGCCTGCTCAAAGGGGCGAACATACAAATAGCCTGCTCGAAGACTGGGGTTTTAGCAGAAAAGAAATTGATGATCTGCTAAAAGCCGGAGTTGTTTTTCAATATTAGAATGACAAAATTTGAACAAGCAGAATAGGACTATATTGCTCAAGACTCAGTCACTAGTGTGGCTTATAATTCGATTATGAAATTGAAACTCTATCAAATTGATGCATTCACCAATAAAGTCTTTGGTGGCAACCCGGCCGCTGTTTGTCCATTGGATAGTTGGTTGCCTGATGAGATTATGCAGTCAATCGCAATTGAAAATAATCTTTCTGAAACTGCCTTTTTTATACCAAAGGAAGATGGTTTTCATCTACGATGGTTCACGCCAAAAACGGAAGTTGATTTGTGTGGGCATGCTACTTTGGCGTCGGCCTACGTCTTATTTAATTTGCTGGGTTATTCTGCGGATAAAATACGTTTTCAAACACGGGAAGGTGATCTTTTTGTGGAAAAACAGGCAGAGGAATTGATCATGGACTTCCCGACGAAAACGCCGGTGAAATGTGAAATGCCGGAATTATTGGTCAAGGCGCTTGGTGTTGAACCGCTGGATTTGTACACGAATGAAGACTATGTCGTATTGTTATCATCTGAAGATGAAGTCAAAAGCGTCAGTCCCGACTTCAGTACAATGCGCGAAATAGATACGCGCGGGATCATCATTACCGCTCCCGGTGACAAGGTAGATTTTGTCAGCCGTTTCTTCGCACCGCGCTTTGGTATTGATGAGGACCCTGTGACTGGATCAGCACATTGTGTATTAACGCCTTTTTGGGCGGAGCGTCTGGGTAAAAGCAGTTTGACAGCAAAACAGGTTTCGACACGAATCGGCGATTTAAAATGTGTGCTGGAAGGAGAGCGTGTAAAAATTATCGGAACCGCTGTCCCATACATGCAGGCGGAAATAGAAATTGATTCAGTTACGGGTTAAAGACCAGTTGAAAACACAAGCCCTACTTCTTCATTAGATGTATACCATCACTAAGTAAAGATACGGAGATAGTACCACCCTTATCCAATCCATTTCTTTGTGCTACATGGCTTGGCACACTCATAGTAAGCAGTTCTTCGCTTCCTTTTACTTTAATCGTTACGGATAAGTTTTCTCCTAATGGGGTGAAGTCTTCAATATCACCGCTTACGGGATTTTCTTTCTCACCTTTTGACGGCCTGTCGCGACGATGTAGAATTAAATTTTCCGAAGGTATCACCCAGTCGACTTCTTCACCAATAGTTATGTCGGGCCGATGAGAAGTTTCCAGAATATACTCAAACCATTTTATATAAGTCGTCTTTGCTTCGGCGTCATGTCTTTCGATAGTTGCTTTAAAAACATTGTAATGCCCCACAAGGTGAGCAACATTTTTATCTCTGGGTTGCGACATTATTTTTTGTGGTGTATCAATTTGTAATGTATTGCCATGATGAATAATGCAAATCCTGTCTGCGATGCGACGGGCTTCATTAAGATCATGGGTAACATGAATAATAGGAATGTCGAGTTGGCTGCGCAGTTGTACCAGTTCTCTTACCAGTTTACGTCTGGTCTGTTGATCAACTGCGGAAAATGGCTCATCTAGTAATAGTACTTTTGGGTCACGCGCCAGGGCTCTCGCCAGTGCTATTCGCTGTTGTTGTCCTCCCGATAATTGATGCGGGTAACGATCATCGAGACCTTCCATGTTAACCCGTTCAAGCAGCTCTTTTGCTGTTTTGCGTTGCTGGTCTTTTTCTTGGTGTGAAAGTGCAACGGTGATGTTATCTAATGCAGTCAGGTGTGGAAACAGGGCATAGTGTTGAAAAACCATACCCACATGACGTTTTTGAATCGCTATATTTTGCCCTAAATTAGAATCGAACCAGATACTTTCATTAGCGCTGATTTTTCCTGCAGCGGGTGTATATAAACCTGCGATACTCCTGAGGATAGTTGTCTTACCACTGCCAGAAGGGCCAAGTATTACCAGTATTTCACCTTTGGCACAGGCGAAATTAACATCAAGAGGGATTGGACCTTCCTGTTTCAAATAAACTTCAATAGACTTATTGCTCATGTCGACTAGCAAGCTTATCGTTGAGTACGTAGATACTGGTGATTGCAACAAAAGCTATCAACAATAGCGCACCTGACATAATAGCCGCACTTTGATTATCGAAAGCCTGGACCCGATCATAAATCGAAATCGCAATAGTCCGGGTTTCACCCTGAATATTTCCACCTACCATTAAAATGACGCCAAACTCTCCCAGGGTGTGGGCAAAGGTAAGTATGCTGGCCGACAATATGCCAGGCCATGCCAGTGGTAATTCAATTTTCCAGAACGTTTGCCAGGGACTAAGCCCACTACACCAGGC
>JABHFC010000051.1 GCA_018676275.1 Gammaproteobacteria bacterium
GACTTGTTCATACTTGCTTCCCGGGTATCATTTATTAAAGGATACTGTCTCTGACACCATAGTATATCAAGGGTTCCATAATCTGGATGTGTGTTTCAAGACTCGACGAGAGCACTTCAGGATTGGTAAGGCTAATTTTAACTACTTAAAACAGATAAATATGATAGAAACTCAACAAACAATATCTCTTATCATAGGCTGTGGTCATTTAGGTTCAAGAGTATTGAGTGAACTCGAGTCAAAAGGGATTCAGGCATGGGCGACAAGCCGTAAGCAAGTAAACGCTGAGTTAATAAAAAATCCCGAAACGCATCTACTGCTGGATATTAATAATCGAGAGACATGGAAAAATTTATTGCCATTAACTACCGCTGAAATTGACGTTTATTTTCTTTTACCACCGAGTCAGATAGAGCTGGCATGTTTGCAGGACTTTGTGACGCTTTTGGGCATCTGGAAAATCAGGCGATTGGTCATGAGTTCATCGACGGTTGTTTATGGTTCGCAATCCAGACTTGTTGATGCTGACTCTGAGGTGAATATCGACACTGACAGAGCTGAGCGACAATATTCGATTGAGCAAAATATAAGGTCGTCCGGTATTGAGCTCAAAATTGTCCGTTTAGCGGGGCTTTATGCTTCTGACAGAATTATCGGAAAACAGGCCATTCTCGACGGTCAGACACTAAGTGGTAAAGGTGATAGCTGGCTGAATTTGATACATACGACAGACGCAGCTAATTTACTCATTGAGGTTATGGCTAGTGAAACTGCCTCATCAATAGAAATGGGCAGTGATGGAAACCCGGTACGAAGAGCCAACTATTACGGTGATCTGGCCGATCATTATTCGCGTGAACCACCTGTCTTTCGAAATGAGGAAACTGAAAGGGGTGAAGGTCGTCGGTGTGACAACAGTATTACTGTTGAACGAACCGCCTGGCGAGCTGCGATTACCGATTATCGCAAGGGCTGGTTAATATAGAACCAGTTGTCTTACAAATTCCGTGTGTGCCAGTACTTCTGTAATCTCTGCAGTGATTGAGTTTCTTGTTTCTGAAGCTAATTTTGGATCGTCACGTGTTAATACCAGCACTGTTGCAGGATGGACGAACAAGTCTTTGGCATGGTAACACTCAGCAGGGGCTTCAGGCAGCGCACCATCATGATGATAATCTTTTTCCAGTGTTTCATGGGAAATATCAGACAGACTGCCTCGAAGGGCGGTAGATTTTGCCAAATATTCATCACATTGCGGTAATCGGAACCGTGCACTGTCAATGACCACTTCAGATAGATCCAGCAGTTTACTCGCCTGGGTATTAATAGCTTGCTCATCCGCGCCGCTTTTTGTCATTCGTACCAGTTTTTTCGCCTCAATCTCATAGTTTGCCAGTAAAACTGCTGATTTTTGCAATTGTTGTCGAACCTCATCGCTATCAACTATGGTCTTCTCAACCCCCATTAACTCTTCGTTTGTCATCGTGCTGCTAGCTGTAACAAACTGAATAATAAAGAGAAAAGATGGAAATACTATAAGACACAGCTTCCAGGTAAAACGCATAATCGACTCCAGATGGCAAACTAAATTGAATTTCCCTAAATGATAACAATTCTCATTTAAAGATAGAAGACAAATTTCATGACAGTGAGGATCAAAAAACATACAAAGATGGAATAAAAAGGCATCGCCCGCCTGCAGTAGCAACTGAATGGTATTTATTTATGCTGTAAAATTCCGCCGCTTGCAATTACCTCAAGTCATAAATGTGTAACACACCAGGAGTGTCGAATTGAATAAAAGCTTTATTACTAATGTGCTGACGATTTCGGTCATCGCAATGGGCTACCTGTTATCTAATGCGCTAATTTTTACCGTTGGTCTTTTTGCCACGTCCGGAGCGATAACAAACTGGCTGGCCGTGCATATGTTGTTTGAAAAAGTTCCGGGACTATATGGTTCGGGTGTAATACCAGCACGTTTTGAGGATTTTAAAGACGGTATTAGAGAATTAATGATGCAGCAATTTTTTACTGAAGAAAACATTGATAGATTTTTATCTGACAGGGACGGTAGAGCTGTGCATTTTGATCTGGGGCCGGTAATAGACAAGATTGATTTATCTTCAGCATATAATTCGCTTGTTAGTGTGATACAGGAGTCTTCATTTGGTGGCATGCTCGCTATGGTGGGCGGTGTTGCTGCGCTGGAACCTTTAAAAGAGCCTTTTATCGACAAAATGAAATTATCACTAATCGAGATGTCGCAAAGTGATGAATTTGATGAACTTGTACGTGAAGAAATTGAACAGCCAGATGTTTTGGCAGAGATGAGAAAAAAAATTCAGAGTATAATCGAACAACGACTTGATGAGCTTACACCGCAGTTGGTAAAGGAAATCATACAGAGAATGATAAGGCAGCATCTGGGTTGGCTGGTTGTGTGGGGCGGTGTGTTTGGTGGTTTAATTGGTTTGGCCGCAGGTCTGATTGACATGTAGCAGAACCTCAATATTGTTTCAGGGAGTAATTAATATGGCATTGCTAATACTTGGCTTAATCTTGTGGATTGTTGCACATCTTTTCCCTGCAGTAGCAGCGTATAAACGAAAGAAGCTAATGCTGAAAATGGGTGTTGGTCCTTATAAGGCGAGCTTTGCTGTTGTTATTATTGGTTCGATTGCTCTGATGGTGTTTGGCTGGAGATCAATTGAACCTGTTCACTTGTACAGTTTACCGCAGTGGGTAAATTATCTTACCCTGCTGCTGGTGTTATTTACTTTTATTCTTTTTGTTGCCGCTCAGGTAAAAACAAATATCAAGCGTGTACTCAGACATCCACAACTGACCGGTCTGGTGTTATGGAGTATTGGTCATTTGCTTGCAAATGGTGATAGCCGCTCACTTGTGCTTTTTCTGGGCTTATTAATCTGGGCGAAATTGCAAATAATTTCGACGAATAAACGTGATGGGAAAAGAGAACTGCCAGATAGAGTTTCTATTAAAAATGATATTTTGACTGTCATTGGTGGGGTAGCAGTATTTTGTGTATTTGTTTTTGCTCATCCGTATATTACAGGTGTTTCTATTGTGTAATTTAATTGATTTGAAGAGGTGTAATTTATGAATCATAAAGGAAGTTGTCTGTGTAAAAAAATGCAATATGAGACGGGGGAATTATCAACCGAGCTGGACCACTGTCATTGTACCTTTTGTCAGAAATCTCATGGTGCCGCATTTGGTACATATGCAAAAGTTATGGATGAGAACAGTTTCAAATGGATTTCGGGCGGTGATGACGTAGGCCGCTATCAATCAAGCAGTCATTCTGCTCGTCTTTTCTGCAATGCATGTGGCTCATCATTGGTAGCTGAAATAGATGGAGGCAAAATGATGGCAATAACTGTAGCTACACTTGATGACAAACTCGATGTTGATAAGGCTTTTCATATGTTTGCAAGTTCAAAAGTTGACTGGTTTGAAATCGGTGAAAATGAAACGGTTTATGAGGAGTACCCTCCGTACCTTTCAAACTTTGAAGCAACTGAATGAAGGGTAGGTGCTTATGTTTGAGCCATCTTTCTTAAAATTCTTTAGAACTCTGGCGCGTAACAATAATCGTGAATGGTTTAATGAGCACAAACCAGAGTATAAGCAAAATGTAGTCGAGCCTTTATGTGCGTTTATTGCTGCGATGGCTCCTCGGTTGAATAAAATTTCGAAACAATTTAATGCAGACCCCAGGCCCAATGGTGGTTCCATGTTTCGAATTTATAGAGACGTAAGATTCGCTAAAGATAAAAGTCCCTATAAACTTCACGCTGCCTGTCAGTTTAGACATTCAGTCGGTAAAGATGCTCACGCCCCGGGCTTTTACGTACATATCGCTCCCGACGAAGTGATTTTTGGTGGCGGAATATGGATGCCACCAAACCCGGTATTAAACAAAATACGCGATACCATAGTAGATAACCCGCAGGAATGGCAGAGGATAAAAAAAGCTAAAGCTGTTAACAAATTATGTGATGGCATAAGAGGAGATGGCTTGAAACGTCCACCAAAGGGTTACGACCCTGAGCATCAGCATCTGGAAGATTTAAAACGTAAAAGCTTTTTTGCTATGCGACACGAAAAACCTGATTTTATTTTCGAAAAAGATTTTGTTGATGAAATAGAAACCACATTCAAGGCAGCAAAACCTTTAATGAAATATATCTGTTTCGCCATGGATATTCCTTTCTAATCCGAATTAGATTTGGGCTCGGTGATAAATTCTTAGCTCTGGAATAATTGTATCAGCGTCCTGTTTGATGCAAAACATAACAGCATTAGAGACATCTTTGCTATCTAACCATTCGAGATCGAGATGTGCGACTTCTGATTCTTCCGCCATCGGTGTCCATATCATCCCTGGGGTAATGGTAGTAACCCGAATTTTAGTCTCTTTTAAATCCTTTGCGACTGACTCTGCAAAACCCATTATTCCCCATTTTGACGCACAATAGGCAGTTCCATTTTCTTCGCCAACTTTTCCTGAGCCGGAAGAAATGAAAATGATGACACCTTCGTTTTGTTTCAACAGCCCCTGGTTAAGGACTTCGCGAGTACACAAGAACTGACTTTTCAGGTTGGTGGAATGAACCTGGTCCCATGTCTCTGTGCTAGTCTCGTCGATAGCTGCGACCCTTCTGATGCCCGCATTATTCACCAGGATATTCAGCTCCCCCCATTTTTCGAAAACTTTTCCTACCATCATTTTCACATCACTGGCGACACTTACATCAGCTTCAATTGCCAAAGTTTCAACCTGGTGTTCGGTTGAAATTCGATTCAAATTAGCTTCAAGTAAATCCATGCGTATATCAGTACCACAGACATTTACGCCTTCGCGAGCAAGATCTTCGGCAATTTGTAAACCGAGTCCGCGGGCAGCGCCGGTAACTAGGGCAACCTGTGATTTGAGTTCCATATTCAAAATTACTATTAGATTTGAGAACGATGATAAATCTGAATTTCAGGGATGCTTACACTGGCTGGCTGCTTTATGCAAAACATGACTGTATCAACAACATACTCTGGTTCTAACCAGTCGATATCGAGATCTGCGGCTTCAGATTCCTCCGCCATAGGGGTCCACATTCGACCCGGTACTATGGTCGATGTACGAATATTGGTTTTTTTCAGGTCTTTTTCTAAAGATTTGGATAAACCCAGTCCGGCCCATTTGGACGCAGCATAGGCACTGCTGTTTGCGGAGCCCTGCTTGGCGGCATCAGATGAAATAAAAATAATAAGACCTGTATTACGTTTCCTCATGTCCTGTCGTAATACTTCGCGGGTGCAAAGGAAC
>JABHFC010000052.1 GCA_018676275.1 Gammaproteobacteria bacterium
ACTTGACGATGGTAGTTTTCTCAAGGATGGCAGAGGTGAAATTGTGATCCCGGTGCTGGACGATCTACCCATGCGACGTCTGGCACAAATGGCTGGTGGGAGCTACCGACTTATGACACCGGATGACAGCGATATTCAATTTCTGGTCAACAGCTTTGCGAATAATGTCGGAAATCAGGAAGAAACAAGCGGTGAATTTGAAACCGATGTCTGGCAGGAGCAGGGACCGTGGTTACTATTGCTGGTATTACCACTGGCAGCACTGGCGTTCAGACGAGGCTATCTCATTGCTCTATTAATATTTATTATGCCTTTTCCTGATACTGCGCAGGCTTTTGAATGGGATAGTTTATGGTTACGTGCTGATCAGCGTGCCATGCGAGAACTGGAAGCGGGCAACTCTGAGGCAGCAGCAGAATTGTTTAATGATCCTGCCTGGAAGGGTGCGGCACAATATAAGGCAGGTGATTTTCAGGCAACTGTCGAGTCACTTGATAAAACTGAAAATACTGAGAACTTATATAACAGGGCTAATGCTCTTGCCAGGCTTGGGCAATACGAAGAAGCCATTAGTAATTATGATCAGGTTCTTGAAAAAATGCCTGATCATGAGGACGCGAAATTTAATAAGGAATTGCTAGAGGAAGAATTGGAAAAACAGCAACAACAGAATCAACAACAACAGTCTCAGGACCAGCAGGAACAGGATCAGGAAAAAGAACAGGAAAAACAGGACGGTGAGCAGCAGCAAGATGGACAAGAAGGTGAGCAGGATGAGCAGCAACAGGAGCAGCAGAATTCTGAAAAAGAGAATAATGAGCAACAACAAAACAAACAAAATCAGGAGCAGCAACAATCAGAGAGCGAGAAGAAGGACCAGGAAATGAGCCCTGAAGAGAAACAAAAACAAGAAGCTGAACAGGCAGAAGCAGAAAAAAAGAAACAGGAACAAGAACAGAAAGAATCAGAGCAGCAGAGTAAAGAAGAACAGCAACAATTAGCCGAAGCACGACAGGAAGAGATAGACGAAGAACAGCAACAGGCGACAGAACAATGGCTACGAAGAATCCCGGACGATCCTGCAGGATTACTACGTCGCAAGTTTCGATATCAATATAAACAACGGCAAGGTCAACAAAGCACAGAAGAGAAAAAATGGTGAATATGAATATACGGAAAACCATCCTGCTTATTTTATCCCTTACACTATCTTTAATTAGTGTGAGCGCTCTGGCGGCGACAATCACAGTGACAACTGATCGATCTAGCGTGGGATTAAATGAATCTTTCGCCATGGTTTTTGAAAGCAGTGGTTCGGTTGATGACGATCCGGATTTTTCTCCTCTGAACAAAGACTTTCAAATACTGTCCAGAAGCACCAGTAGTAACATGAGCATTGTTAATGGAAAGATTAGTAGTACAAAAAAATGGCAGTTAAGCGTACTGGCCAGACGTGCCGGCAATATTCCGATCCCGCCAGTCAGTTTTGGCAGCGATCGTAGTCAGGCCTCAAGCATTAATGTAAGTAAAGGCAGAACTTCACCGTCAAAATCAAAAATTAGTCAGGATATTTTTATCGAAGTTGAAGCGGAACCTCTTAGCCCTTATGTTCAATCGGAAGTTATTTATACTGTCAGATTATTTCTTTCTGTGGCAACTTCAAACGCCAGTCTTAGTGAACCTGGTATAAGTGGTGCCAATGCAGTGATTGAACGCCTGGGAGAGGACAGTAATTTCCAGACAAACAGGAATGGAAGACGTTATAACGTAGTCGAACGAAGATATGCCATCTATCCTCAGGTCAGCGGCAGTATGACCATTGAGCCGGTAATGTTCCAGGGACAGATAAATCGCAATGCATTTTCACGCTTCGATCCTTTCGGTCCGCAACCGAAGACGCTTGTTGAGCGTTCACAGCCGATAACCCTGGAAGTGCAGTCAGTAGCCAAGCAGTTTCCAAGCGGTCACTGGATACCGGCAAAAAAACTGGCGCTGACGGAATCGTGGTCACAAGACCCACTACAGTTTCAGGTTGGAGAGCCGCTGACGCGAACATTAACCCTGGTGGCAGAAGGTCAGACAGCCAGTCAGTTACTGGAATTACCCGAATGGGTGCCGGATACTTTCAAACAATACCCTGATCAAGCTGTATTAAATGACAGTAAAAGCGATAAAGGAATCACTGCAACAAGGCAGGAAAAGGTCGCGATTATCCCAAATCAAGCCGGTGAATTTGTATTACCCGAAATAAGCGTGCCCTGGTGGAATACCATTACCAACACACTCGAATATGCACGTATTCCCGAAAGAAAAATTACTGTTGCTCCGCTGAGCAATAACTCAGCTACAGGTTTACCAGCTATGCCGACACTCGAGGCACCGGTAAACGTAGCGGATGAAAACAGTGATCCTGTTTTAGATACAAATACAGAAAATGCACCTGTTTCAACTTCGATTTTCTGGCAGACGCTTAGTGGTGGGCTGGCACTTGCATGGTTATTAACCCTGCTACTTTGGTGGCGAAGCCGTAGAGAAACTAACACTGAAATAGTTCAGGATCATAAATCCATTCGATTGAAACAGGTGCTAAAGGAAGTGGAAGAAGCCTGCAAAGCGAATCAGACAAATGAACTAAAACAGGCCTTATTATTGTGGGGACAATGTACCTGGTCAGACTCACCTCCTACAAGTCTTGGTGAAATAGGCAAACGAACTCCATCTGAACTCGCTGAGAAAATAGAGCTGTTAAATAATTATTTGTATAGTAAGAAAAAAGAAAGCTGGGATGGCGATTCTTTTTGGCAGGTATTTAAAATAAGTCATGCTTTAACTGGTGAAAAAATAAAAGAACAAGCAGGGGAATTGGAACCTCTGCATCGATTATAAATCAATGCCGACTATAGCGAAAAGTCTATCTGAAGGGTAATCAGGAAGATTTCACGATTGCAAAAGCTAAAAATAACCAGGCAAGTATAAAGGCTGTGCCGCCTATGGGTGTAATCGCGCCCAGCCAGCGAATATTGGTCAGGGCAAGCATGTACAGACTACCGGAAAATAAAATAATTCCGCTGAACATCAACCAGCCAGACCACTTAAGCCAACTTGAAGCAGGTAGGTGTAAGGCAACAACTCCAATAATTAATAATCCGATGGCATGATAAAAATGATACTGAACGCCGGTTTGATACACATTCATCATTTGTTCGGATAGTTTCAATTTTAATGCATGAGCGCCGAAGGCACCGAGTATCACCGCAAGTGCTGCGCTAATACTTCCGAGCAAAAGTAAGATTTTTGCCGTCGCGTTTATTGCAGTCTCCAATCTTTTTTATTTCTCTAAACTGCAGCACTCGGTCTGCTACTGACATCTTCATACCAACGACGGGCGTGTTCATAATCTTCCGGCAACTCAATTTTCAGTAGTTTTGCAAAGTCTATGGCGCACAATGCGGTGATATCGGCAATGGAGAAGTTCTCATCCACTATATATTTTTGATTTGCCAGTAGAGCATTGAGATTTTTTATAAACAATGTGTAGCGTCGTTGCCCTCGTTCAGCCAGTTCTGGAATAGCATCGTATTCTGCCGGTAAGCCAGGTACACCACGCTTGGCAAAAGCTGGGACAGTGTTACGAAAGGCATCCAGCAAAGGTTGAAAACCATCAAATTCCACATGTCGCTGACAGGCTTCTATCTGTGCCTTGCTTAATGCGTCGGTTCCCAGCAGATTAGGCTCGGGGTGTGTCTCTTCAAGGTAGCGACAAATTGCGACGGTTTCATCCAGACAGTTCCCATCATCCAGCACTAGCGTAGGAATTACTCCCCGTGGGTTAATTTTTAGAAAATCCTCGTTCAGGTTTTCGCCTTCCCTAAGATTTAAATCAATGTGTTCGACTTCAATTCCTTTCTCAGCCAAGAATATTCGTACTCGCCTGGGGTTTGGTGCCATTTGCATGTCATATAATTTCAATTTTTTTCTCCGGTAATTCTATTCGTCTTCATTCCAGTATTTTTGCATTTCAAAAAACATGAAAGAAGCAGTCCATGTTATCAGCACAAGTCCGGTTAGTGATTCCAGTCCAGCCAGGTAACGAAGATGACCGATTGGTACAACGTCACCATAGCCTAGTGTTGTGTAAGTAATAAAAGAAAAGTAGGCGCAGTCCATCAAATTGGCTTCACCTATCCCAAGAAGACTACCGAATTTGCCGCTATGAATAAGAGCATAGTAAGAAAAAGTAAATAACCAGACTTCAATAATATGCGCAATTAGAGCACCGAAAATACCGATTGCGATTCGAAAACGATAGCGGATTGTCAGGCGAGGCATCGATCTGGAAAGCAGTGATAACATTTCAAAATGTACGATCACAGCAATAGCAACAACAAAAGTATTTATAATAAATATTAGTAGCATATTTTCATATAATAATTATAAACATTCAAAACCTGGAAGGTGGTCCCGGCCATCTGAATAATTCAAGGTTTGTTTTACCCTTGTCATTAAACACGATTCCCTCTTCTTCCAGAATTATTCGCTGTAGTGTGTGTCCTTCAGTACCATCTCTGCTACTGATTCGTCCCTGACTGTTAATCACTCTTTGCCATGGTACATCAGTATCATCGCCCAGGGATGCCATTGCATATCCGACCTGCCTTGGGCCACATGAACCTACCAGTTTAGCAATTTGCCCATAGGTCGCCAATTCGCCTTCGGGTATGCGTTTAACCATTGCGTCGATACGTTGATAGAGCTCACCTCGCTTATCCTTTTTTGGCATTGCCCTGAACAATGCTTTTTCTTCCGGCTGGTAACCCTGCGAATTCAACCAGTCCCGGAGAATATAGCCTGTCGCGGAATCATGCGTATACAAATCCTCTTTTTTAACATGCTTGTGACTACGTAATTCCTCATTCAGTTTCACTGTGCCGGATGCACGCACGTAATAGCCGATGATAACCTGATTCATGCGATAAAATGGATAGACTTCAATCAGCTCTACGTGGTCGGCTCTTAAGCCCAGTTCTTCATCAACTTCGCGAATAGTACCTTGATCCGGTGATTCGCCTTTCTCAAGAAAACCGGTAATGAGCGAGAAAGCATGCTCTGGCCAACTAACATTATTAGCCAGAATAATTTTTCCTTTGTGTTCAACCACCGCAGCAACAACCGGTGTTGGATTATTCCAGTGGATAAATTCACAGCTATCGGAAGAACAAACCAGGCGCTCGTATCCCTCATCCATGACGACAATTAAATCGGTTTTACATTGAGGGCAATACTTCATTCTCTAATCTATTGAGGTTTGTAATTTCGATGTAGGATATTTTCCTAAAAAATATTTTTTATTATCAATGCCAGAGCACTAAAAGATGAAATAACAAGGATTATCATTCTTGAGTATCCCTGATCCAGGTATTTAGAAAGTTTTCCGGAGACCATGTAGCCAATAAGGAAACCCGGTGTCAAATATAAACCATAAATCATCTCTTCCATGCCGAATCGATTTACGCTGTTTAACATTGCCAATGTCATAATACACGCAATAAAATATATGAAGGCTAAAGTCGCTCTTATTGTGGGACCTTTTTCATGTTGATAAAGAAGCGCAACAAAGGGAGAGCCACTGGCGACAGTGATCCCCATAAAACCTGCTGCCGTACCTAAAGTCAGCATATTAGTTTTGGTATAGGGCATTTTACGACCAATTATACTGATCGCGACAACACTCAATAGTAATGTTCCAAAAAAAATACCTAGTTTATCTACCGGTACAAAAGTCAGACTATAACCACCTAATATTGTGCCAACAATAATACCAAACATAAGCGCACTCATACTGGTATAACGGATTTCATGCCGGCCTTTATATGCCATATATAAGGATAGGAAAAAAGTTGAGAAAACCAGAGGTCCGGGCACAAGTTTCAGGCTAATTAGTGCAATAAGAGGGAAAGCTATCATCCCTGCGCCCAGGCCCGTCGCAGCCTGTAATACGGCACCGAATGTGATAGCCAGTGTAGCGAGAATAAGGGCTTCTGGACCAAGGTTCATTATTATTAACTGCTTAATGTACCGATGCTATGTGGGTAAAGTAAGATATTTTTCAGCAGCCGGAAAACTTCGCTGAAAATTGAAGGCCAATTCAGATACGCCGTGCTCCTGTAAGTAGGAAAGTCTCGCTCTTGCCTCGTCAACATCGGGGACAGTGCCAGCCTTCACCCACCACATGACCTGAAATACGCCATCAAATTTATCAAACCATTCCTTTTTGCGTTTCAGGATCTCTAAATGGAATGAGTCGTATACAAACTTTTTCAGATCATCAATTGATTCCCAAACGGACATATTTACCAGCAACATATTATCTTCGAACACACGTATGTCGGTGGCATCACCTTCGTCCGTTTCCAGTCGCCATACAAAACCCGGGCTGTTATCAGCGATGGCATTGACCTCGTCCAGGTTGTCTACGAAGCCTTTCATGATGGGATCATCAATATCGGCCTTCATTTTGGCTACATTCAATTGTGCAAGGTGAAAACTGGACATAATCTATAGATGTAATTAATGAAAAATTCAGGTTAACAGACAGTTCCATAGGGCGCAGTACTAACTTTAGGGCATTCTGTCAGTGCTTTATTATTCATTTAACTGTTTAATTGCTATATAGTTAAACCAATCTTTTAGAAAACACTTCAATGTAATCAGAATATGTTACTTAGACGAAGTAAATTTATTGTTCTGACAGTCTCAATGACGCTTCTTGCGCCAGTAACGCTATATGCTGACATATATAAGTATGTCGACAAACACGGTCGTGTCATTCTCACAGACAAACCTCAAAGTAATAAATACAAGCTCCTGGTAAAAACCTGGAAGGGTTGGGAAGAAAAGAAAAGTAATGTCGCTTATGACAAATTCACCGACAATAAAAAGAAGTATGCTTCAACAATTGATTATTACGCCAGGCTTTATCGTCTTCCAAAATCTTTATTGCATGCTGTGATAACCGCCGAATCGGCTTACGATCCCAATGCCATCTCCCGCGCGGGTGCTGTCGGCCTGATGCAATTGATGCCAGAGACCGCGAAAAGATATGGTGTCAATAACAGACGTAATCCGTCTGATAATGTTCATGGTGGCACACGTTATTTACGCGATTTGCTGAAAATGTTTAAAAATGATGTAAGGCTGGCCCTGGCCGCATATAACGCGGGTGAAGGTGCAGTAAAAAAACACGGTAACAAAATTCCGCCTTACAAAGAAACCCGGAATTATGTAAAGAAGGTTATTGCTTACTATAAGCAATATAGAAAGAGTACAACTTAATCAAACCACTGTGAGTTCTTACCAAGTACATGCTTGAGTAAAAATAAACTTCGCTCAGTCCCACCGGGAATAATTTTCACTTCAAGCCCTGATTGTTCAGCATCCAACATCAACCGTTTTAAAGTTACTACTCCTGTGTAATCAATTCTGCCGACATGGCTAAGATCCAGAATAAGTTTTCGTGTGTGAATATGATGTGCCAACGCATTTCTCAGGACATCGCCGAGGGTTGGCACTGAACCAAAAAAAAGCACGCCATGTGGATGAAGAGTTAATGTCTCATTTTTAAATTCAGATTTGATTTCAAGACTTTTTTCCCGCCACAAATGAATCGCGACGCTCAGTGCAATTCCAATGAGTATGGCAATATCCACTCGTGGAGACAGCAAGATAGTTAATATGAATGTCGTACACGCGATAAATCCCTGTGGTTTGGAGTCACAAACGATCCGGTATAGCCCCTTAACATCTATCAAGGTAAACACTGCAGAAATAATAATCGCAGCAAGCACTGTCTTTGGCAGCGGTTCAAGAATCCACATCACTGGCAGGCAGGCGAGAACAGATAGTCCTGTAATGGCACCACTCCAACGTGTTTTACCACCCGCTTTAAAACTGATGATTGTCCGTGAAAAAGAACCTCCAACTGGAAAGCAGCCTGAAATACCCGAAGCGATATTGGCCATACCCTGGCTAATGAATTCTCGATCGACACTCCAGGACTCACGGTTCTGCGTCGCTATCGTTCGCGCTATCGATGCAGGTTCAGCGAAACCCACCAATGCGACGACAATAGCCGGTACCAGTAAATCCAGTGAACGATGCCAGGGTAAATCCAATGACAAAGTGGGAAGTCCCGCAGGTAATGCTCCAATCACGTGACCCTGGTAAGCAAATAAATGACTAAAAATAATCCCGACAATGACGGCGATAAGAATTCCGGGAAATAGCGTATGAATTTTTTTACCACCGACAATGATAATTATTGAAAGGACGCCCAGTATTATTGTTGGTAAAGACCAGTTCCCCGGTTGTGATATGACACTCAGCGCCTTCATCGTAATACCGTTGCCACTGGCTTCTACACCCAAAAATGTGGGGAGCTGAGAAGAAATAATCAGTACAGCGGCGCCTGAGGTGAAACCGGTGATCAGGGGCGGGGACATCAGGTAGGCAATAAAGCCACTGTGAGCCATACCGATCAGTAAACGACAAACACCAATGAGGCAGGCAAGAAGTGCTGCCAGGCCAACATAATCTGCCGCACCTGGTGTGCTAACAGCACTTAAAGCCCCAATAGATAGCAAACAGGTCATCGCCACCGGCCCGGTTTGCAGATAAGGGGAAGAGACGAAAAATGCAGCAGCTATAGGTGGCAATATGGAAGCGTAGATGCCATAAATAGGTGGTAAACCCATCAGTGAGGCATAAGCAATGGATTGGGGGATTAATAACAGGGCTACACTAACCCCGGCAATCAGGTCACCCAGAACCGGCTTATCTTTGTAGGCTGGCATTATAAATACTTTAACCTAAGGATAAAGTAAGATAGTAAGTATTCACTAAGTATTGTTAAAAGCTGAATAAAAGATACCTTCTTATTCTAATATAGAATAAGTATATAATTAAAAATTATATTATAGGCTTGTCTTCATCCATGAACAATATAGCAAGGTATTTATCTTTGAATTTTTTGTCTTTTATCGGCTCTTACAAATTTTTAAAGATTTATTATTATTTTCCCCCGAGCGCGGCCTGTTTCTGAGTATCGAATAGCGTCAGCAACCTCGCTCAGTTCAAAGCGCTTGTCGATAACAGGCTTTACCTTGCCGGTCTCTATCAGTTCGCCCAGCAGAGTCAGGTCTTCCTGTGAAAGTTCTGCCAGTAGGTTGAGAAATTGCTGGTCCACGAATAATGATAATAAGGGTGCTTTGATCAGACCTATCAAAGGACCGATCCAGTTGCCTGTTTTACCACCAACGAGAACCATGATGCCGTTTGGACTCAGGGCTTGCCGATTCTTTAACAGCCCGTGATTGCCAACCAGGTCAACTATAAGATCGAATTGCTCACCACTTTCTGTGTAGTCTTCTTTTTTATAGTCGAAGACGTGATCGGCACCGATTGATTTCACCATCTCGACATTACGTGTGCTACAGACACCGGTCACTTCTGCCCCGAATGACTTGGCGATCTGTACTGCAAATGTACCCACACCTCCTGATGCGCCATTGATCAGGACTTTCTGACCTGACTTTATTTTGCCCTTGTCACGAAGCGCCTGCAGCGCAGTAACTGCTGCGATAGCTACCGAAGCACCTTGCTCAAACGATACGCCTGCCGGTTTCAGTACTGTAGAACCACTTTCACTCTTAATAACATATTCAGAAAACGCACCACTGGCGGCGCCGAAGACCTCGTCTCCCGGTTTGAATCGTGAGACATCTTTGCCAATGGCTTCAACTGTTCCGGCAAAATCTGCTCCCAAGCCTGTATCCTTTGGCGCGCCGATACCGGATAGCAGGCGCATAAGGTAAGGGGAGCCTCTCATAAAGTGCCAGTCGTATGGATTGACGGAAGCTGCATGCACCTTGATCAGAACCTCATCATCCTCAGGTACGGGTTTTTCAAGATCGGTATACTCCAGTACATCGGGAGAGCCGTAGCAACTATAAAATATGCCTTTGATTCGCTCTGAATCAGCGGAGAGAGCAGGTGCTGGTTTGCATGCAGAGGTGTAACTCAACGCAAGCGCGAGAGACGTCACTGCAAGCGTCATGAAAACAAGCAGACCGTTCAAAACTTTGTAACGTAATTTCATTTAGTTATCTCCGAAAGAATAAGGACCCTGGAATCCTGATGAAAATATAAGCTATCTGCTGAATTCACGATCGCGCAACATTGAAAAGAAACCAAAGAGGTAGAAAGCAAAGCTACCTGCTATAAGTAAACCAACAAGATTTAACTGGACAGGTGAAAACAACCACTGCTGCCATCCATCAGTCCACAGGGAATAAAGATTAAATGTCGTTGATCGACCATTGAATAATTCATAAGCGTAGATACAAAAAGTGATTGCGATTCCCGCTGCTACCATTGATATGGGCCATTCGCTGGTTTGTATTGGAGTTGGCTCCTGAGCAACAATTTTAATTTTTTCATCGTGCTGCTGAATACGTGTCATCACTGCCGCCGTCAAGTCAGCCGATGCTTCTGGCTCAGGCAGTTTTTTCAACAAGGATTCCAGTTCTTTTTCTGTAGTCAGGAGTTTCTCGCATTCAGGGCAATTGCCTGCATGCTTTTCGGCGGCAACCAGTTGTTGTGCTGAAAATTCAGTAAGTGGGAATTCGTCGAGTAATTCACGTATTTGCTCACAGTTCATTTTCATTTCTCCGCTCAATTTTCGCTTTCCAGCTTGTCTTCTTCGAGAGCAACACGTAATTTTTGCCGTGCTCGAAATAACATGGTTTTAATGGTACCACTGCTGACATCCATTGCGGCTGCGATATCAACAACTTTCATTTCCTGTCGATAGTATAGAAGGGTTGCAGTACGTTCCCCAGATGGCAAGGATGCTACTGAATGCCATAGCTTGCGACCGCTCTCATCGGCGATTATTTCATCGAGGGAATCCAGGCTGATGTTAGTTTCAGTTTCGTCTGCTACAAATACATCTTCCCTGGCTGTTGTACGTGCCTCAGTTCTAAGCCAGTTCCGCGCCAGGCGTACCGTTATTGTGGCAAGCCAGGGATAAAATTCCCGTTGTTCATCATAGCGATCAAGATGAGTGTATGCACGAACAAAGGCATCCTGGGCAACATCCTCTGCGCCACCAGAATCCCGAACTATCATTAGAGCAAGAGCAATTACCCTTCGTTGATATAATTGCATCACTTTAGAGTACGCTTGCTGGTCACCATTACGGATCGCACAAATTAATCGGCGAACATCCTCATTGTCGCCCGAAGGGGCCTGGTCCATGTCTAGGAATGATCACTCTCATCGCTAAGCCCAAGACCCATACATACCGATATGGTCTTTCTGGTGCCATAGAATAGAGGAAACAGACCAATTAGAAGAAGTG
>JABHFC010000053.1 GCA_018676275.1 Gammaproteobacteria bacterium
GAACATCAGTATCAGAAAATGAATCGACACCTTTAGTAAAAGAAAGCGACAAACCTGATTTACAGTTATCTGAAGTAAAAACCGACTCGAGCACTCCAGAATATATAGCCGATGTTTTAACGCCTGCTGTAACAAAAAAAGAAATAGAAAAGCTTTCAAGTCAGCCCCTGATTATTACTACTGACTTGTTCTCTCTGGAAATTAGTACAAAGGGGGGTGGTGTTCAAAAAGCAAAATTGTTGGGTTACCCGGTAGAAGCAGGGCATCCAGAAGAATCGTTTGTGTTGATGGACAATAGTCCGGAGTTACTTTATATCACACAGGGAGGCTTACTCAGTAAACAACCAGCGCCTACTCACGAAGATCTATATTCTGTCTCAAGCTACAATTATTCGCTAAAGGAAGGGGAAGAATCCCTTCAAGTACCTCTGGTTTGGGTGTCAGAAAAAGGAATTAAAGTTACAAAGATTTTTGAGTTCAGTAGAGGCAGTCACCTGATAACTATTCGGTATCTGGTCGAAAACGATAGCGCTAATGTCTGGCAGGGCAGGTCGTATCACCAAATAAAAAGAGCTTCACCAAGTGACGGCCGCCATTTAATTAACACATATACTGGCGCCGTTATTTCAAGCCCGGATGAACGCTACGAAAAAATTGATTTTGATGACATGCAAGATCAAAAGCTGGAGAGCGATATTGTTAATGGCTGGGCAGCTATGCTTCAACATTATTTCGTTAGTGCATTGGTACCCGTTGATACAGAACAAACATACCGCTATTACACGAAATCATTGGCGAATGAACGCTACCTTATTGGCGCCATAACTCCTTTACAAACTGTTGCAGCAGGAGAGAAAGTTGAAGTTGTAGAAAAAATATATATCGGGCCGAAGATCTTGCGAGATCTGGAAAAAATAGCAGAAGGACTCGAGTTAACTGTAGATTATGGTGTCTTGTGGTTTATAGCCAAACCTTTGTTCCTGGTCCTGAACAAGCTGCATGATCTTACCAGTAACTGGGGTTGGTCAATTATATTAGTGACTATAATTTTAAAACTGATATTTTTTCCATTATCAGCAGCAGGCTATAAATCGATGGCTAACATGCGACGCGTGCAGCCTCGTATGATGTCTATAAAAGATAGGTTTAAAGATGACAAGGCCAAGCTTAACCAGGCCATGATGCAAATTTACAAGGAAGAAAAAATTAATCCCCTGGGAGGTTGTTTTCCAATTCTGGTGCAAATACCGGTATTCATCGCGCTTTACTGGGTGTTGCTGGAAAGCGTTGAAATGAGGCAAGCCACTTTTATACTGTGGTTACAGGATCTTTCCAGCCCCGATCCTTTTTACGTTCTTCCTTTGTTGATGGGTATTACCATGTTTGTACAACAAAAATTGAATCCGGCGCCAATGGATCCTGTGCAAGCAAAAGTGATGTCAGTTCTGCCAATAGCGTTCACTGTCTTCTTTGCTTTCTTTCCATCCGGGTTAGTGCTTTATTGGGTGGTAAATAATATTCTGTCAATCGCACAACAATGGCAAATCACTCGAAGTATCGAACGAGCTGCTCTTAACACCAATTCTTAAATAGTATCGGTCAATTTATGATCGACAATAGAGATACCATTGCTGCCATAGCTACTCCACCGGGCAGAGGAGGTATTGGTGTAATAAGGATCTCTGGCCCCCTGGCACAAACAATCTGTACTTCAATCACCGGTAAAACACCTGTAGTCAGGCAGGTTAATTACTGTAGTTTCAATGATTCTCAGGGAATAACCCTGGACAGGGGTGTTGTACTCTATTTTTCATCACCAGCCTCCTATACAGGCGAGGACGTTGTTGAGCTGCAGGGCCATGGTGGTCAGGCCGTTCAGAACATGGTACTTAATCGAACACTGGAGTTAGGTGCCCGGCTGGCTCGTCCCGGAGAATTTACTGAGCGCGCCTTTATAAATGACAAACTGGATCTGTTGCAGGCAGAAGCTGTTGCCGACCTGATTGAAAGCTCTTCCGAGCAGGCTGTACGTAGTGCCATGCGTTCTCTTGATGGAGAGTTTTCTTCAAGAATCAATAGTTTATTAAAGAACTTGATTGAAGTCCGGGTTTTTATTGAAGGCGCCCTTGATTTTCCAGAAGAAGAGATTGATTTCCTTAGTGGATCAGATATAGCAGAAAGAGTAAAAAGCTGTCAGTCGCAATTGGAAATTATATTGTTGAAGGCTTGCAATGGAAGAGTATTGAGAGAAGGCATTAGTGTCGCTATTGTCGGCCCACCAAATGTTGGAAAGTCCAGTTTGCTTAACGCTTTATCAAAGACAAACAGAGCTATAGTGACCTCCAGCCCGGGAACCACCAGGGATGTAATTGAAGAGAAGATTCTATTAGAGGGCATATATTTAAATATCATTGATACAGCTGGGATCAGAGAGACAGAGGACAATATTGAAAAAGAAGGAATAAGACGTGCGCAAATAGCAGCGGAAAAAGCAGACTTACTTATAGTTGTAAATGAGGCAAAAAGAGAAAGTAAGTCGAACGAAGCAGCATTTGAGTTTCCTGTGTCTGACAAAACTACATGTATCATGGTCCAAAACAAAATTGATCTTGCAGGTATGGATGCTCAGATAAGCAATAAAGATGCACATAGTTCGGAGGTTTATATATCAGTAAAAACCGGCGAAGGCATGGAATTATTAATAGGAATGATAAAAAAAGCCGCTGGCTTTACAAGCACTACAGAAGATGTTTTTTCTGCAAGAACCAGACATGTTGAAGCATTATCACAAGCCAACAGCATTTTGTTCAAAACCATTGAAGAATTTAAAAGTAAAAAACCTGCAGCAGAACTGATAGCAGAAGATTTATTGCAAGCACAGAAAAAACTGGAAACCATCACGGGAGAAAGCACACCGGATGATCTTCTTGGGGAAATATTCTCAAGTTTTTGTATTGGAAAATAGTATTAATAAAACAAGTGCCGAATAAACCAGAACAAATTCTTTTTATCACACTTAGTTGTGTTGGCGACGCTGTTATGACCACGTCAGTTCTACAGGCCCTGCATAAGCTGTATCCGGAAGCCTGCATTGATATCGTTGCTGACAGGCGGTCTGAAATTATTTTTAAAAACTGCCCATTTAGAGGGGAGATATTTTATAAAGACAAGGATAAATTTCTGCGAGGCGCGCCCGCCTTGATAAAACAATTAGCGGCTAAAAGATACGAAGTAATTGTCGATTTGAGAACGGACGGACTTGCCTATTTATTGAAAGGGAAAAAGAGATTTACCAAGTGGAACGGGGAAAGCTATGGTTTACATGCTATTGAATCATTGATGGGCATTATTAGAAATATTTATGGTGAACAAGCGATTCCTGCTCCACGTATCTGGTTGGAAGAAGACAGCATTATTTTTGCCAAAGAAACTTTGTCGGCATTTCCAGGGAATAATATACTGGCAATAGGGCCCGGTTGCAGCGGAAAAAAACCGGAAAAATTCTGGCCAACAAAAAGCTATGCTCTGTTGGCAAATGGGCTTAAGGATGTTTTTGATGTAATACTTTTGCTCGGCGGACCGGGCGATAAAAAGCTTGTGATGGAAATTGTTGATGAACTGAAGTTGCCTTATATTGATATGTGCGATAAAACAGATCTTCTACAGGCAGCAGCTTTACTTAATTTGTCAAAATTTTTTGTCGGTAGTGACTCCGGCCTTGGTCACGTAGCCGCCGCCGTCGACACTTCTACATTATCTTTTTTTAGCGTGGACGATCCGGAGCGTTGCTTACCATGGGGTCCTTCAGCAAGCTGGCTAATGGGCAAGAACAGAGACGCAAGAAATATTTCTGTAATAGAGGCTGACGCAAAGATACGAACTGCGATTTCAGGGTAAATGAAAATAACACAGGTAATGTTGGCGAAGAATTTTGGTGGTGCTGAAAGGCTGTTTGTCGATTTGTGTTTGTCCCTGGTTGGGTTTGAGCAGGAAGTGCAAGCCATTTGTTTAAAGAATTCTAAATCTGCAGAGATATTATCCCGTCACCCACAGGTTCAATTGGACACGATTTCAGTGCTCGGCACATGGGATCCTTTTGCGCCGGCTAAAATAAGTCGCTTAGCGCTAGAGCATAAAAGCGAAGTTGTGCAGGCACATCTAGCCCGTGGAGCACTGTTGACGGGTAAAGCTTTAAAAAAAATCGCTTTACCACTGGTAGTGACGACTCATAATTATATTGATACAAAATACTATCAGTATGTGACTATGCTTGTACCACCCACCAGAGATCAATATAAATATTATCTGGGAAAGGGCGTCAAGGCAGATCGCCTGAAGTTGATCAATCATTTCACTTCATTGCAGGCGAAAGAAAAATCTAATGCAAGTGATCCATCAATTTTACGCATAGTCACTCTTGGCCGGCTTGTAACAAAGAAAGGCTTTCATGTTTTACTGGATGCATTTGCAAAACTACAGGAGAGGACAAAAAGAAAATGTGAGCTTTACATTGGCGGTACTGGACCGGAACAGGAAGCTTTGATTGCGCAAATCGAAACACTGGATCTAACTGATAAAGTCAAAATGGTGGGTTGGCTGGATGATGTTCCAGGTTTTCTGCAGGAAGCAGATCTTTTTGTGTTGCCGTCACTGGATGAGCCTTTCGGAATAGTTGTTCTGGAGGCGATGGCCTATGCTTTACCCATAGTTTCCAGCGACAGCCAGGGGCCTGTGGAGATATTGGATGAAGATTGTGCGTGGCTGTCAAAAACTGGTGATGCTGATTCACTCGCTACAGCCATGCAGCATGCCTGCGATGACTACGAAGAACGCAAAAGAAAAAGTGAGAATGTGCTAAGTAAATTCAAACAAAAATACAGCAAGCAGGTAGTTATACCCGAGTTTCTAAACTTGTACGCATCTCTTTTAACAACAAAGAATAAACCATCTCAGCACTGATTAGATCAAGATTGTCTGCATCTGTTTCTTTATAATCGTTAACATCCCAGCTGGAGTTATTTTTATCAAGACTGATGACATGTTCCTGTTGTCCAATAGCATGATTGCGTCGCCAGTTAGTTGGCCCGAATAAAGCGTATACCGGGATACCGGCACAGGACAGAACATGCATAGGTCCGGAATCATTAGTAAGCGCGAACATTGCTCTTTGTCCTAAAGCAATAAGTTCGATAATGCTAAAGGAGTTACTGGCGTCAATGCCTGTTTCTCTGGCCAGTTTCATATTTAAATCAGCGTCATCATCAGCGCCGAGCCAGATTATTTCACAATTAATGGCAGACAGTTTTATAGCAAGCTCCAGAAAATGAGGCCAGCGTTTTTCAGGATGTAAATGACTGGCGCCGGCATGCATCAAAATCATATTTTTGTTATTCAGCTTGTGTCTATCCATCCATCGATTGACGCTCTGATGGGCAGTCTCTGGAACTGGTAACCATGGTCTTGCTTCAGCCGCTTCAATACCTACGCTATTTAGAACCTGATTGTGTCTGTCAAAAATATGGTTTTGTCCAGTGTAACAATCACCCGGGTGGTGTGTATAAGGAAAGCGATTATGGTTTCCGACTTTTTCTTTTATGCCTGACAAAGAACAAAAAATTCGACTGCGATCATTTGATTGCAGGTCGTAGACGCGATCAAATTTCTGTTTTCGCAACCAGCATAGTGATTGTAGGCTGGCACGAAATCCTTTGCGCGGAAAATACTTTACTTTCAAGTCCTGCCATTCCTCGAAAAGTTTTGCAAAAGGCGGACTTGTTAAAAGATATAAATCATCATTGGCATGGACCTTAATGAGTTTCTTTATAACAGGCGTGGAGATAATAATATCTCCTAATGCACCGAATTTGATAATTGCGACCTTCATAATTCCAGCATAAATTTGATTCAGGACTGGGTTATGCTTTTTGTAGAGCTGGTTTTATTGTTAGCCGTTACAAAACACAGAACAAGTAATAACCAAAAAAAGCTGCTCCAGTAAGAACCATAAAAGGCCATATGTGTATTTATCGGAAAGATCACAACAAACACCGCCCAGGCCCAGGGGAACAATGGAGGGTCGGTGTCAGAAGCTGCTACAAAACGATAAAATAGAAATAGAAAAATAAACAGCCCAAGTAATCCAATTATCCCTGATTCCGTTAGTATCTCGAGGATTATCTGGTGAGGATGTGTTTGCCCGGTTTTACTCCAATAATCATTATCGCCGGTAAACTCAGCATAGGCATGGCGAAAACCCCGGGGTCCTACACCGTTAATCCAGTTTTCCCTGGCCATATAAACGGCAGTTTTCCAAAGAGGAAGGCGTTTGGCCGTTGCCTTATCCATAGCCTCATAATCACCACTGAATAAGCCCATAGTCACCATCACCCGTCGGTTTATGGGCTCATGTTTTACGACAATCGCACCCATAATCATGGTTAAAACCAATGCAATAGAAAGCAGGTGTTTTGTAGAAACGGTAAAACCGGACTGGATTCGGGTAAGGAAATAAATATAACCGGAGACGCTTATTGCAAGCATGACCCAGGTCGCCCGTCTTCCGCTGATTAAAATAACAACAAAAAGAGGGATAAGGAGCAAGAGGACGGATTTATTCTGTTTGTAGGTTTGTCTAATTAACTCAAAATACAGGGGCGATAAACCGGCGCAAATATGTGCAATGGTGTTTTTAGGGTAAAACATCCCTGTTATATGTCTGGCTTCATAGGGATAGCCGAATAAATCAATAGTAAACAGAACCTGCATGACTGCGTCTATACACCAGAAAGCAACCAGGCAAAAAAGACCAAGAAGCAAAGCTTTTTGTGCAGATAAAGTTTTTATTTCTGAAATGAGATAAATACCCAAAAACAGAAACCTGATATAGGGCATCACCGTATGTAGAGCGTGCTCCAGGCTAACTGCATCAATCAGGGCAATTAGCATCGGCACCCACAAGCAGAGAAATAGTGAAACAAATTTGCGAATATTATGGTTGCTTAAAACGACTTTGGGATTTCGTAGCAAACGAAACAGACCCAGTAGTGCCATAATTCCAACGGGATAGTTATACAAGGATTTGCTGGTAAAGAGCAAAAAAGCGAGCAATACCAGGACTACAGCCAGATTGTCTTTCAGCCATATAAAACTGTTTTTGTGTGCTGCAGGATATTCTGTCATAAACTGCTCATCCTGATTTTGCAGGATTATCTAATTCTTCTGTTTCAATATTTCTGTATCTTTCAACAACAATATTAAGCAGTCCTGCAAAATATCCGATTCCACTGGCCAGCTTCTTTATCGAAGAGTAAAAATATTCTTTGTTCAATTTTACCAAGCCGAGTAACAGGCTGAGTATTGCACCAATCAGTTTACCGACTATTTTTGGCGAAAACCTGAGCCATGCCTGCCAGGTCGGATTGGATCGTTTATATCTCAAAATGCTATTTATGCCACCAGTGAAATGGCGATAAAATAAATATGACAATTTTTTACGCTGTTCAGGGATGACTTCAAATATAAGAGCTTCGGCAACCCAAATATGCTTATTACCGAGCTTTGCTGAACGTTCAAAAAAATCAAAATCTTCGCCACCAATAAAGTTGTAAAAGGGATCAAAGCGTAAACCCTGTGTAGTTACCAATGCAGTTTTAAACAAAACGTTATTGGTGGACACATGTCTCGATTTGGAGCCAGTAGTCAGAGCTTTTTTGTGTGCAGAAAGATGCTCGGTGCCTAGCTCAATAACCGGACCGGTGCATACGTCGGCATCGTACTTATTCATGGCATGAACAATTTGTAAAAGCCATCCAGCAGCCGGTTGTTCATCATCATCAATAAAGGCTATCAGCCTGGCTTCAAGCTCAATAGACTTTTCCAGCAAACTATTACGAACCGAAGATAAGCCACGTTCTCTCTGAACAAGATAATGAAGCGGAAAATTAATTTTATTCTTCAACTCATTACATAAAAAACGGGCAGATTCATCTTTATCGTTATCTACTACAACAATTTCCACACAATAATTATCTGGTCTCTCCAAATTGGCAATTGCCGAAAGGCACATACGTAATAAACCAGGTCGTTTATAAGTAGCTATGCAAATAGTTAGTAGTTCATCTTTCATGACAGGCTTTGTGTGGCGAGATCATGATAAAGCTTAAGAGTGGCATCGAGCATTCCGGACAAGGGAAAAGGCATGGATTCTGTTATCTGTGGAGGATTTTCTTCAAACTGTTTCACTTTCAGGCTTGCCGCGTCTTTATCAAGAGCCTTAACCAGTCCAAGTGGAAACATCCTTTCGAGAACCTCACTTGCTCCGCCATGATTATAAGCAACAACAGGCACTCCCAGTGCCAGTGCTTCCAGAGCTGTCCGGCCGAAAGCCTCGGGCTCCCTGGCCAGAGACATGACCAGATTAGAAATACTCATCACTTCTCTTAAATCATTTCGATGCCCGATAAAGCTAATATGTTTGTCCAAAGACAGGGATCTTACCTTTGTCTTTAGTTCATCAAGATAAGGAAGCTGTCTGGACTCGGCACCACCGGCGATAATCCCATGTACCTTGATATTTTCATGAGCCAGTTTCGCGATGATATCAATAAAATCAAGTTGCCCTTTCCACCGCGTTACGCGGGCCGGTAGTGTTATTACAAATCGTCCGTCAAATTGTGGGTACAGTTGTTGCCACTTCTGCAGCCATTGTTGAGAAGGTTTGTATGCATAAGGAAATCTGGCGGGATCTATTCCGCGGTGGATAACCGAAACATCGTCCATATTAATATCGGTATAATTTTCGCGGATGTAATTTTGAATAAACTCTGAGATAGCAATAACCTTCTCTCCCCGGGTCATTATTTTGCTATATCTATTAACGCTATAGGGACCGTGAACACTGGTAACAAAGTGTGGGCGAGAAGCTTCGTCCATATTTTTCCAGGCTAAATAACTTATCCAGGCTGGTAAACGCGAACGACTGTGCAGAATATTTGCCTCGCTGTCCTGCATTATTCTCCTTAGTTTCTTTACTAACAGCAGGCTTGTCAGTGACTTTTTACCGATGGGCAATTCAATATGTTCGCTTCCTGTTGCCAGCAGTTCATCCAGCATTTGCCCTCCGGCCGAGACAACTATAGAGCGATGACCACGACGTACCAGCTCGCCAGCAACATCTATTGTGCCACGCTCGACTCCACCAGCGTTGAGAGCGGGAAGAGTTTGTATAACGGTGTGTTTCAAACGGATTTCTTCCGTGACCAGCCGTATCGCTCAATCAATATATCTGCACATCGAGCGGACTCTGTCAGAATGTTAATCGGTGGTGACAATGACTTATTCAAGAGCCAGTCATCGAATATGGTGAGTAACTGTTTCTTTGCCAGAGATGGAGCAACATCTGCCAGTCTACTCTGTGCTTTTGCTGGTATACGCAAAACTCCAACTGATGCTCCTGTTGAAAGTGCTTCATAGATCATAGACATGCTGTCTTCACTAACCCAAATGATTCCTGATTTATGTAGCAGGTTTGGCAGAGTAGTATCCTGTTTTCCGGTAAAAGGAATATAAGTTACTTTATCTTTGTGCAGAGTTTGCAAAATATTTCTGGTCGCTAATGATGTGCGCGGTGAATCAGTGATTGTCCAGTTGAGATCTTTGCTGTTAAGGATCTGTAATAACTGTTTTAAAAGTTTTTGTTCTTCCCAGTGAAAGTGTTTTGATTCGCCGCCAATCAGGATCAAGCCATGATCCATGGATAAACCGCTGCTGGGCCTGAGAGTATTCAGAGGGCCCTCGGTAGATATTATATTCGGACCTGCTTTGAAGCTGTCATGGCCAGGTATTAAACAGAGATCAAATAATCGAGTCGGCAGGCTAGGTTTCATTAACACAAGAGCCTGTCCTCCACGAATATGACGAGTTAGCAACATGGGAAAATGGCAGGCGTGACCCGCACCCACCAATAAATCAGGATCTGGTAAATGACTGACAGCCGGAAATATTTTTAACAAGCCGTAGCAATAACTGGAAAAAGAAAAAGGTACACTTACTTCATGACATTCACAATCAACACGGTCTTTCAGCGCCTCAATTATACCATTGCTCTGGCTATCATGACCGGCGCGGCCATCACTAAAGCGCCAGATTACAATGTTTCGTTTTGTGTCTGCATTCAAAACGAAATTAGCACTATCCCTTAAGGGTGAATTCTGTTCCGCAATATGGGCATTTAGCTTTACCGCTTTCTTCAATCGGCAGATATACTCTGGGATGAGAATTCCACAAGCTCATTTCAGGCAAGGGACAATGTAAAGGCAAATCTTTTTTTTCAATATCATAACTTGATTTGGCATTTGGAATGCTTTCAGCGCTGCTTGTATTTGCTTCAGTCATTTACGTAAGTTAACCAATTTGAATGTGAGTCGTCACGACCACTGGCTACATCAAAAAACATGGTCTGCAATTGTTCTGTAACAGGACCTCTGACACCTGATCCAATTTTCCTATTATCAAGTTCCCGCACCGGTGTTACTTCAGCTGCTGTTCCGGTGAAAAAGGCTTCGTCAGCGATATATACTTCATCCCGTGTAATACGCTTTTCTTTAACAGTATAACCGGCTTTTTCGGCAAGCTGGATTACAGCATCTCTGGTTATACCTTCTAGCGCTGAAGTAAGATCAGGTGTGTAGATAACCCCGTCCCGAACAATAAATATATTTTCACCACTACCTTCGGCGACGTATCCTTCATTGTCCAGCAAAAGTGCTTCATCATAGCCATCCTGCAAAGCTTCCTGTAGAGCAAGCATGGAATTTATGTAATGCCCGTTAGCTTTAGCCTTGCACATGGAAATATTGACATGGTGTCGGGTAAAGGAAGAGGTGCGTATACGAATGCCTTTTTCCATGCCATCGCTGCCCAGATAAGCGCCCCATTCCCATGCAGCTATTGCCACATGTGTTTTCAGGCCGTCTGCACGGAGACCCATGCCTTCTGAGCCATAAAATCCAACCGGTCTGATATATGCTGAATCCAGCTGGTTTTTTATCACAGCATCACGACAGGCCTGATCGATAACATCCTGGCTAAATGGCACGGGCATGCCCAGTATATGAGCAGAGCCAAAAAAACGTTTAACGTGTTCTTGCAGACGAAATATTGCCGGACCCCTGTCAGTCGAATAGGCACGTATCCCTTCGAATACGCCCATACCATAGTGGAGGGTGTGGGTTAATACGTGTACTTTGGCATCACGCCAGGGAAGCAATTCACCATCAAACCAGATGACTCCATCGCGGTCATCCATTGTCATAAATTATACCTCTTGCTTGTATTGACCAGACCAGCTTAACCGGTCAAAGTCCTTATCTCATTGATTTGCTGGCAATACTATTGTGCATGTATGGAGGAATCAATAATTATTTTTTGCTGATGCAGACATTGCAGGTTTAAAATGAAATTCAATTAGAGTAATTTTATTGAAGGAAAAATAAATATGATTAAAGAGATTAATCCTGCTGAAGCCTGGGAAATTTTGAAATCGAATCCGCATGCCGTTTTACTGGACGTGCGCTCAAGAATGGAATTCGACTATGTCGGTCACGCGCCGGATGCCGTTTTCGTGTCTTTAAAAGAACCTCCTGGCTGGGAAAGTGATCCGACTTTTGTTAGCAATGTGACGAAAGCCCTGCAGGAGAAGCATCCGAACCAGGACCCGAAAGAACTGACAGTATTAGCGCTTTGCCGTAGTGGCGCGCGTTCGATGACGGCCGCCGAAGAATTGACCACAAGTGGGTTCAAGCAGGTCATCAATGTTAGCGAGGGATTTGAGGGTGACAAGGATGAGAATGATCATCGCAACAGTATAAATGGTTGGCGTTTCCGCGGGTTGCCCTGGGTGCAGTCATAGTTGTAACGAAGGGGACAGAATCACTGCGAGCAGTGTTTCCAATATCATGGATTTTCAGATTTGTATCAAACTAAACGGCACATGACTGGCCATATAGCTATTACTGACTAATCTGATTCTTCGTCGTTTTCATTTTCAGGGCCTTTGAAATATTTGCTCAACACCAATCCAGACTCAAATAAAAGCCAGACAGGCACGGCTAACAGGAATTGCGAGACGATATCAGGAGGAGTTAATAACATGCCTATGGCAAAGGCCCCTACAATTATATAAGCGCGTTTTTCCGCTAGCGCTTCTGTTGTGGTAATGCCGGTAGTGATTAACAAAATAGTGGCGATTGGTACTTCAAAAGCCATGCCAAAAGCAAAGAATAATTTAAGAATAAAATCCAGATAATGACTGATGTCAGTCATTACCGACACACCTTCCGGCGCGGCAGAGGTAAGAAAAGCAAAGAGTAGGGGAAACACGACAAAGTAGGCGAAGGCCATTCCTACATAAAAAAGCACGATACTGGTAACAAGCAGGGGAAAAGCGAAATGCAGTTCTCGTTCGTATAAGCCTGGTGCGATAAAAGCCCAGGTTTGATAGAGAATATAGGGCATGGTAATAAACACGGCTGCAAAGAACGCCAGCTTAAATGGTACTAAAAATGGCGAAGCCACTTCAGTTGCAATCATAGTGGTGTTTTCAGGCATCTGTGCCAATAAAGGCAGGGCGACTGCATGATAAATATCGTTGGCAAAAAACGATAAGACAATAAAAATAGCAAAAACACAGGCTAGTGCTCGCAATAAGCGATCACGTAATTCGGCCAGATGAGCAATAAGCGGTTGCTCCTGATCTGTATTAGGCTTTGATGTGTCAGTCATTGGTGGAGCTAAATAAAGGCTTATTTTTCAGGTGGCGTGTCTTCAGAGGAAATTATTCTGTCAGGCGCATGTTTGACAAGATCGTCAAGTTCGGAAATTCTTGCGCTCAGATCTTTGTCCGGCTCAAAAGTCAGTTCACGTTCAATCTCGTTGCGCGTTTCAGTTACAAAACGACGAATGGTTCGCGCCCATTTACTTACATCTCTTATTAATCCGGGCAGTTTTTCCGGTCCCATTACCAGTAGAGCGATAATGCTGATAATTATCAGCTCCCAGAAACCAATATCAAACATTAGTGTGTACCGAGGAAGGAGTGCGTGGATATTTTCAAGGCACAGATACTATTTATTGGAAACACTTTCACTGCGTTCTTCAACCTCGCCTTCGATAATTTTCTCCTCAGGCATACTGTCATCTTGCTGGCTGACTTTGTCATTATCATCATCCTTTAGGGCGGAACGAAAACCTTTCAGGGCACTACCAAGGTCACCGCCCATACTGCGTAATTTCTTAGTGCCAAATAGTAAGGCTACAATCAACAGAACTATAGCCAGTTCCCAGATACCAAAGCTCATTTGTTCTCTCCCATTATATAATTGGTTTAGCTACGACTGCCCTTTTCTTCAATACCAGACTGTCCGAAGCGTCGATCCAGTTCCAGAATTATATCATTTGGTCCCAGATCCAGATGGGACAACAGCACCAGTGAATGAAACCATAAATCGGCAGTTTCATGGACAACGGCCTGTCTGTCCCGGGTTTTACCGGCGATAATTAATTCGGCTGATTCTTCGCCTATTTTTTTTAATATCGTGTCTTCGCCCTTCGCATACAATGAAGCTACGTATGATGTTTCGGGATCAGCGTTTTTACGCTGTTCCAGCACGGCGGCAATTTTGTTAAATATCTCAAATTCCATGTGGATAAACCGATAGTTTCTCTTATTATTGAAGAATAGTTGTTAACTTAATACGAGCAGGGGCAGGAAACAATTAAAAAGACGCTTTTCTCGCTTATTCTTTATAAATAATTGCCGGATCCTTCAAGACAGGGTC
>JABHFC010000054.1 GCA_018676275.1 Gammaproteobacteria bacterium
CTTTCACGATAGTACTGGGTAACCACATCCTTGGTAATTTCCATCTGACCGATGGTGAAACCTTCAGGCTTCTCTGCGACGAGCTCGGCAAGTTTCTGCTCTATCTCTGAAATTTTGATTTTAAATTTCGGCATGTCCCTGCCATTAAGAATTCGGAAGCTCGTTACAGCGACCTTTTGTCCCTCATCAACTTCGAAAGGTCTGTCGATAACAGCGGGAACTTCAAGCACCGCGGTATCCGGTGATTGAGGAATTATCTGCTTGCCGACTTCTTCAGGACGCATGGCCCCGGGCCGCGCGGAATCAGGTATAGCCACCGGTCCAGCCTGAGCGGATGATGATAAAATTGTTAGTAGCAACAGCGACCAAAAACATGTCTGGCTGCTGCCCCCACTTCTCCCCTTGATTTTTGTCACTTAATTAAACTCGATTATATTTATAAATTTTAATTTAATTTCAATAACTTACACTTCTTTTTCTCATCATCTAACCAAGGCGACAATATTTTTCTTTTGTCGAGACGAACAGACGCACCTTTGGCGATTCTGAAACTATAACAGGTGAGGCGGAATGCGGCAAAGAAAAAAATGTAGAAGTACAACTATAGGATATTCAGTTTATCCACTGAATTGATTAGCTTTTCTGCAACAGAAAAACATTGGGAAATGTGTGGACTTTCTGTGAAGTTTGAGATTCAAAAATACAACCGTGCTATCCCCCAGATGGGACTATGGTAACTAGTAGTCAGTACCTAAATCAAGAGCTAATATTCCTCATTACAGATTTGTCTTGAATAGTTAACTGGACAATGGAAAGATTGCAGTCTGCATTTTCAGGTAATCTTTGAACAGATGCACATGAACTCGTAATTGATTTTGATAATAACTATCACTACGGAATGTCAGAATAGACTATGAAAACAACAAAAAATAGAAATAACTTTCAGCTGGTATCTGTCATGGCAACGTCTGCATTATTTGCTTCTTTACTCAATCCGACTGTTCTGGCAGCGGATAAAGATGCTGAATATAAGAAAATAAAAGAAACGCAGACTTTAGAAGAGGTTGTTGTTACGGGCATTAGACAAAGGAAAGTATTTGAACGTGATTACAAGTCCGTAGCCGGTAAGCGTATTTTTGATGGGCCTTATGGCAACGAGAAATTCATTATTGCCATTGGTCAGGAACTGAAAAACCGCGGTGAGAAAAAACGTGTGTTCACCCGCGGAATAAAAATGCCACAGGGCTTTTCTTCCAGTTCACTGGACCGCTATCACTACCCTACTGCCGACGCATGTGGCATTGAGAAATTCAAGTTTTATGAAGGTGCCGAATTCCGTGCATTGAGTTACAAACAAGGTGAAAAAGAAGCCATTCTTGACGTAATGACTGGTGGCGGGCCTTTCGCAGCACCCGGCGTCTGGGGTCCTTATGATCAAATTATGGGCAAACGTCACAAGATGAAAATGATTATGGGTGATGCCAAAAAAGATGGCATGGGTCTAATGGAATCTGGCTACGCCATTGGTATGAAGGCCAAGTTGCCAACTTATGTGCTGCAACAATATGGTGACAATTTCAGCATCGCCATAGATAACGCCGGTCAATGTCTTTTTGACAAGACCGACGAAGAAGCCGCTAACCGACTTATTTCAGGTAAATCCTCGAATTAATAATTTATTCCCCGCCTGAGCATAAAAAAGCACAGGGAAGTGCTTGAATAAAGCCTCTCAAAAATTATTGTTTTGCTGTTGGAGCATCCAGGTTGGTCTTCAATCGCAGACGCCATTCTTCAACTTTATTAGGTGGCAGATCCACCGGATAAGTTTTTGCCGCCTGTTCAAATATTGCTTTGCGTAATTGTGCTCGAACCTGGTTAATTAAAAGGGTACGAATTTGCGGCCTACTCTCTTCCAGAGTTACTTTACGTTCCGACACAATACTTCCACGCTTGACTATATGAAGCCCGGTATCTGTTGTTAACACCCCGCTTACTTTTCCTTCACCTAATTCCAACAATTCTTTTTTGAGCCCCGGCTTCAAATCTGCGGTGTTAATAAGACCCATATAACCACCGTTAGCATTACTTGGTGTATGTTTCGAATATTTTATAGCAGCACCCGCGAAATCAATCTTTCCCTTTTTGATATCTCCTGCAACTGAGTTCGCTGTTTTGCGTGATTGTTTAACTGCTTTTTCATCCATCGTGTCATTTACAGGGAAAAATACCTGCCAAACGTGCATGCGTTCAGCAATTACAAATTTATCTTTATTGTTATCAAAGTATTCCTTTACCTGTTCATCACTCGGAAAATCTTTTGGAAGTTTCAACTCGATTAGCTTATTTAAATAAACTTCGCGCAGAATATTATCGGCTCCGCGCTGCATCAGAAAAGCAGTATTACTATCCTCTCCCACCTTGTTTGCCTGTGCCGCCGAGATCACAGAGAGATTGTTTGCCTCTTGCTGAATAAACTGCTTGAACACTGCTTCATCTGCCAACAGGGCATTTCTTTGTGTCGAGTCAATATTCGCCATCAAGCGTCTGACCAAGGCAAGATCAATAGTAGAATTTGCGACTAGCTTCGATTTTGCCCAGTTCTCATCTGTAGTCTGACTGGATTGATTAGCTGATTTGGCATTGTCTTTAGACGCCGCTTCTTCAGTTTCGCTCTCTGCTTCGTCAAGTCCCAGTAATCCCCGGATAGAAATTGCATTAACCGGCATGGATACAATTGCCATTAAACTGACAAGTAATACTATGTATTTTATGGATTTCATATGATATCTACACTTAAAAATTGAATTTACTATCGGTATTTTTGCAATTTTACCCTAGGTTAATACTTCAAACTATCGGCTGGCTCGCCTGCCAGTGTGCTCAGCCCGAGAGGTATATCATTACTCGAAGACGAATAACACCCCTCAATCCGGTTTTTCCCTTAAAGAATAATGGAGTATGATGATGACTAAAGAAATAGTAACAGCTATCATCTGCGGGTTATCAGTGAATATGGTAGATTCCGGGTAAGGAAGGCTTGGGGGGCAGGATCATGCTTTTGCATCGGGATTCAAAGAAATACCGAAGACCGCTTAGATGATCCTGGAAATTTATAATTAAAACACTCGTTCTGGAAATTAAGTTTTAAATGGCACCAAAAACAACAAATCTCGCAATGCTATTTGCCGACGTTAGTGGCAGCACCCGACTGTTTGAAGTACTGGGGGATGCAACTGCCCGGGTAAAAGTCTCCGAATGTCTGGATACACTTACCGAAGTCACCAAAAATCATAATGGCACCGTTATCAAGACCATCGGTGATGAAATTATGTGCACCTTCCCCACTGCTGATGATGCCGCAAATGCTTCAGTCGAGATGCACGAGGAATTACTGGATGACGTCACCGAAGGAGTGACTGACACGACTCAACTGTCTATTCGGGTCGGTTTTCATTTTGGTCCTGCCATTATGGAAGGTGGTGATGTGTTCGGCGATGCCGTTAACGTTGCCGCACGAATGGCTGCACAGGCTAAAGGTGGTCAGATTATCACTACCCAATCAACTGTTGATTTACTTGCACCGATGTTACGTGCGGCTACTCGTTTTGTAGATCGTGCTCCGATAAAAGGTAAAAAAGAAGAAATAGAAATCTACGAAATCATCTGGCAGGAAGAAGATGTCACTCGTATGGCTACCGGCATGATGTCCGAAGATATGAAACCGGAAGTTAAGTTGAGAGTTCGTTACGGCGATTCAAATATTGTATTAAACAAAGAACGTTCAAGTCTTGTCATGGGCCGCAGTAATACCTGTGATTTACCGATAAACGAGAAACTTGCGTCAAGACAACACGTAAGAATTGAGTTACGTCGGGAAAAGTTTTTTATCATTGACCAAAGTACTAATGGTACGCATGTACTAATAGAAAATGCAGAAGAAGAATTTCTGAGACGTGAAGAAATGCCGCTACAGGGAGCCGGTAAGATCAGCTTGGGTAAAAGCTTTAGTGAAGGCCCGTCAGAGGTTGTTCAGTTCTCTCATGAAATCTAAGATGAAGATCATAAATCAATCTATTCATCATGCGTTTTTACAAGACAGCAAATAATATTTAATCCGGGTTTATGACGAATTCATCGCAAACAAATATTCCATTTAGTGTGACATCTTTCGGCATCACCGATGTCGGGAAAGCTCGCAAACACAATGAAGATTCAATTTTAGATCGTGGCGAAATTGGTCTATGGGTCGTTGCAGATGGTATGGGTGGTCACGCCAAAGGCGATGTTGCCAGTCAGATGATCGTTGAATCGATGAAGAAGGTTCATGAAGGAGTCAAACTCGAAAGTTACATCGACGATATCGAAGAAAGACTAATCAAGGTAAACGAAAAACTTGTAGCCAAAGCACGGGAAGCAGAAAAGAAAACAACGATAGGCAGTACTGTCGTTTTGATGTTGGCTTATGAAAAATACTGTGTCTACGCATGGGCTGGAGATAGTCGTTTATACAGATTGCGTGACAAGGAACTCCGACAGATGACCACTGATCATTCCCAGGTCGAAGTTTATGTGGAACAAGGTCTGATCTCGAGGGAAGAAGCTGCTGTGCATCCTCATGGCAACATGATTACTCGTGCGGTAGGAGCAGCAGAAGTTTTGCATCTCGATATGGACATTCAGGAAATGCGAAGTGGTGATCGCTATTTGTTATGTAGTGACGGACTCACCAAACATACTAATGATCTTGAGTTTCAGGATATGTTGCAAACCGGAACTCCGGAAGAATGCTGCAAAGAAATGATCGAGCTAACACTGGAACGTGGAGCTGGTGATAACGTTACCGTAATTATTATTGATGTTGACTAACAACACATTCGAGATTGGAGAGTATAGCCGTGGCTGATTTCAAGACTGCCTTAGAAGCACTGGGTGAAGGCAAACTGAGTGCTAATGTCCTTGCCAAGCAAATTGAAAAATTACTGCAAACAAACCCAAAGTTTGCCACAAAAATGCTCGCCCAACTGGACGAAGTTCACGCGCAAAACAAAATTGATGACAATGTTTTTACTTCTGTAAAAAGTCAAATTAACAATTTCCGTCGCAGTAACGCCGCGGAAACGGAAGGTGGTGGTGATGCCAGTGACGAAGCCACTGTGTTTGCCCAGGAAAGTGCTGCCGCCGCAGTCGATGAAGACAAAACAGTTCAGGCTGGTGGTCAGGCTGCAGATGTTGATGAAGACAAAACGGTTCAGGCTCCTGCCGCTGCTGGTGCAGGTGATGCAACGGAAGTATTAAGCGACGACGAAAAAGCAAATACCGGTGGAGTAGATTTCGATATCAGTTCCACTTCCGGGTTTGCAGATAACACAGGTGGTACTGGTCCAGCAGGTACAGGCTTTGAAGCGCCTCAAGCAGGTGCAGCGCCGGGACCGGGGAAGGAACTTGGTGTCGGCGATGTTATTAAACAGCGTTTTAAATTACTTAGTGTGCTGGGTCTCGGTGGTATGGGTAAGGTGTTTAAAGCCATAGATTTACTCAAGGAAGAAGCAAAAGACAAAAGACCTCACGTTGCAATTAAATTATTGAATGAAGATTTCAAGGATCACCCTGAAGCTTTTATCTCATTACAACGTGAATCGAGTCGACAACAAAAACTTGCTCACCCAAACATTGCAACAATTTACGATTTTGATCGTGTCGGCGGTCCCGGTACACCTGTCTACATCACCATGGAATTGATGGAAGGCATGGAGTTGAAAGATTACATCAAGAAGAATATTAAGAAACAAGGTGGCCTGCCCTTCGATGAAGCCTTCAAGATCATTGAACAGTTGGGTGCAGGCTTAATCTATGCGCATAACCGTCGTCTGGTACATTCTGATTTCAAACCCGGTAATGCTTTTTATTGCAACGACGGCACAGTAAAGACGCTTGACTTTGGTATCGCCCGTGCAGTTAAAAACCCTGTCACCGGTGAAGCAGAAAAAACCTTATTTGACCCGGGCCAACTTGGCGCTCTAACTCCCGCATATGCCAGTCTGGAAATGCTGGAAGGTGAAGAACCCGATACTCGTGATGATACCTATGCGCTTGGTTGTGTTTGTTATGAACTTTTAACCGGTAAACATCCATTTAACAAATTGCCGGCTACCACGGCTCGTGATAACGGTCTGGTTCCAGCACTTGTAAAAGGACTTAACAAAAAACAAAACCGCGCATTGCGGCGTTCTGTAGCATTCAAACGAGAAGACAGAAGTCCAACTGTCGACCACTTTCTTGATGAAGTACAGGGCAAGGCTACCTGGCATAAAAACCCCTTTGTTATAGCGGCTGGCGTATTAATTTTGATCGGCTTGATGTTGATCAACCCTGCACTTGATTATTTTCATGATCAGGGAATTATAGAAGTTGTTGACGAAATTAATAACGGTGACAAGCAGGTTCTGGTTGCGAAGCTAGCAGAAATTCGTGAGATGGAACAGTCAGATCAAACCACTATCACGACTGATGCAAAAGATGTTATCCAGAATTATTTTACGGCAGAAATCGCCAGACACATCAATACCAGTGGCGAAGACTATAACTTCCCGAAAGCCGCTGAAGTGCTAAGCGAAGTCGAATATTTTTATCCTGACTCCTTATTTGCACAGGAACAATCAGATGAAATCGATTCTAACAAGAAACAAAAGGTAGCTGATCTTTATCAGCAATACATCGCCGCGCTTGATCCTAAAGCTGCTCAGGATGATCCAACAATAATTGATACAACCAGGGGTATTCTGGAAATTATTCGACAAAAAGTTGATCCGGCTCATCCTCTGCTTGAAGACCCACGACCAAGTAATGCCTATCGACTGGCGGCCAAAGCGGCATTTGATGCAGGTAATTTCGAACAGGCTCTCACATTTGTTGACTCTGGACTGACTTCTGCACCGGATGATGCTCGTCTATCCGACTTGAAAACCAATATTGATAATGCTATCAGGGTTGCACAGTTGAATGAATCACTGGGCGCTGCACAGGATCAGCTGGTAACACTTGAAGCATTTGATTCGCAACAACAGGATATTATTGCACTTGCCAGTTTAAGCTCACCAGCAGAGTCTCCAATTCTTGATACCTTGTCGAAAAACTTGAAAGGCAATATCACCACCAAACTTGATGAAATACTGAAACA
>JABHFC010000055.1 GCA_018676275.1 Gammaproteobacteria bacterium
TATCGCTGAATGGAACTCTATCATACATAAACATCCAGATAATTTACTCAAAGTCTGGAAGGCTGATGATATTGTCAGGGCAAAGCGGGAAAATAAAATCGGGGTTATTTTCGGTTTTCAAAATGCCAGATCTATTGGAGATACGCTTGAACGTGTTAATACCTTCGCCAATCTTGGCGTAAAAATTATTCAGTTAACTTATAACGATGCCAACCAGATTGGTGACGGTAGCGGTGTAGCTGAAAATAAAGGTCTTAGCGTCTTTGGACATGAAGTAGTTGAAGCTTTGAATGAAAACAAAGTTCTTGTTGATCTGAGTCATAGCGGTGAGAACACCTGTCTGGACGCTGTCAAAACTTCAAAAATCCCGATCGCCATAACTCATACCGGTTGCCGTGCACTCAACGATATACCACGCAATAAAACCGATGAAGAAATGAGGCTTGTCGCTGAGAAAGGAGGTGTGGTTGGAATATATTTCATGCCTTTCCTGAAGAAAGATGGTCAGGCACGTGCAATGGATGTCGTACAACATATTGAACACGCTTTAAATGTATGTGGTGAGGATCATGTTGGCATCGGCACCGATGGGGATGCTACGACAATTGATGATATGTCGGTATATCGAACTGCCATTAATGGTGAAATTCGTCAACGCAGACAGGCAGGTGTAAGTGCAAAAGGTGAATCCAACCAGGTCGTACCATTAATCCCTGATCTAATGGGGCCAACACAATTCCAGAAACTGGCGACTTTGCTAAACAATCGCGGTCATTCGCTGGCTCGCATTGAAAAAATACTGGGAGGGAATTTCCTGCGGCTTATGCAGGAAGTCTGGGCCGCTTAGACGTCCTAACAAAAGCTTAAGAAAGTATGACTAGACTGTTCGAAGCAAAACTTCTGCTGCCAGGTTTATTAGTCCTCGCAACATTCTTTCTTTTTTCCAGCTCAGCATATGCTGCTTCCTTTGACCTCGTACTCGAAGGTGGCAGAGTGATTGACCCGGAAAGCGGACTCGATGCGGTCAGGAATATCGGTATCAAGAACGGCAAAATCGTAAAAATCAGCAGACACGAACTGAAAGCAAAACGAACTGTCAATGTATCCGGTTTAGTCGTTTCCCCAGGTTTCATTGATCTCCACGCCCACGGACAAAATAATATAGCCAACGACTTCCAGGCTCGTGATGGTGTAACCACTGCGCTGGAATTGGAATTGGGTGTCTATCCTGTGGGTAAGTGGTATGCGTCGCGTAAAAACAAAGCGATTATTAATTATGGTGCGACAGTAAGCCATTCCATCAGTAGAGCGCTGGCCTTACACGAGGTTCCACCCGATCATGAACTGGATCTTTTCAAAGATGCTCTGGCTCCGGATATAAGTAGAAAGGAACTGGACGATGCTGCCCTGCTTCGAATGACAGATATCCTCAATCAGGGTGTCATCGACGGAGGATTGGGTATAGGGGTGGGGCTTGCCTACGTACCGGGAGCCAGACGAAAGGAAATATTTCATCTTTACCAGGCGGCGAAATCAAACTCGGTTCCTGTATTTGTTCATGCACGTGTGACTTCTGTCGTTGAGCCGGATAGTACAAGTGCTCTACAGGAATTGATTGCGAATTCCGCTGCTACGGGAGCTGCAACTCATGTTTGTCACATTGGCAGTGCCGGTGGGGTGCAGGTCCCAACAATGCTGAAGATGATTGATGGTGCCAGGAAAAACGGCGTTGATATAAGTACAGAAGTTTATCCATACACGGCAGCACACACATTCATTGGCGCTGCGATCTTTGCCGGAGATTGGCGAAAAAATATCGGTATGGACTATCACGATTTGCAGTGGACTTTAAGCGGCGAACGATTGACCGAGGACACATTTAATAAATACAGAAAGGAAAAATCTGAAGGCATGGTTATAGCTTACTTCATGCCCGAACATATCGTAGCAGCCGCTATAAGTCACCCCGGTGTAATGATCGCCTCTGATGGAGGAAGATGGGAAAACAATGTTGGTCATCCAAGAGGCGCAGGTACCTTCGCCCGTGTTCTTGGTCGCTATGTTCGTGAACAGAAACTATTAAGTTTGCAGGATGCACTGGCAAAAATGACTATCCTTCCAGCCTTACGCCTGCAATCTTACACACCAATGATGCTTAATAAAGGTCGAATAAAGAAAGGCGCTGATGCAGATATTACTGTTTTTGATCCGCTTACGATTATTGATAAAGCCAGCTTTGAAAAGCCCATGCAATATTCAAAGGGTATTCATCACGTTCTTGTTAATGGTGAGTTTGTCGTTCGTGATGGAGAATCTGTCAGAAACACGTTCCCGGGGAAAGCAATCCAAAACGGTAAGTAAGCACATACCCGAGGCCATAAATACACCATTTTACTGCTGATAGAAATCAGCATCATTACGAACTAGCTTGTTGTTCGCTGCGGCATACGGGTTTTGACCCTGGCAGTAAGCTCTTTTTCAATATCGAACTTAAGTGAGTTATCCGGACCAATCCCCTCTTCACGTAAACATGCAGCGATATCATCATCTTCATCGGTAAAACCGGCACGGCGATTAAATTCCCATTCATCTTCGAGGCATTCCCATCCCAGGTCGGTAATTTGTTCTGCTGTCACTTCTTCACCATAAAAAAGCGCATAACATCCACTCATCTCTTCAAGACTCGGACTCAGAAACTGGCAGAATCCGGAACCATCACATGCAGCATTGGCTATTTGCGCTTGCTGAGAAGCATACACGGCGTCTTCACCGGAAATATCAGGATCAATCTTTATTCCCGCCGTATGATCGGCGCCCATAGCACTGGTACAGTAGGTAACACCGGCAACTTTTAGTGGTCTTGGATCCCATGCAGGTAATGACTGTCCTTTTGCAACCGGTATGCGCTTATGTTTTCTGTGGGTACCTATCGAAACCGCACCATTCCCAATCAAATGCCCTAACTCGCTACCATTAGCTATATCATCGCGAAGCAGCTTCTTCGCACCTTCGGCATCTCCGTAACTCATACCCTCTGAGTCCATGTAAACAGCAATCGCCGCACCCGTTTCGATAGTATCCAGACCCAATTCATCGCAGAGTCGATCAAGATCGGCAACATCTTCCCAGTTATTTATTGCACAACAGGACCCAAGTAAAGTCAGTGTTTCAAATTCAAGTGCAGAGGTTACGTAATTGCCATCGCTGTCATGCACAATATTTGAACAACGAACAATACAGCCTGCCATGCAATTGTGCATTCCACCACCGCGGGATTCGAAACTCTCATGGATACGCGCACCATCCAGCTTGTCTACTTCAGGATTTCGTCCTTCAGTACGATTTTTGTATGGGAAGGTGTGTAACATGTTTGCCATAGGCACGCCGGTGCTGGTACCACCTTTAAAAATATTATGTCGTCCATCAGACAGGTAATTCTTGCTGAATTTTTTGTTAAATTGCGCAAAGCCTTTTGCGTCCGCTGGTTGTCTGACCCTGGCTTTACCGGCATCAACCATTATCCATTTCAAACATTTTGATCCCATTACTGCGCCAACCCCTCCTCTTGCAGCATGCCGGGCGGGTCGTCGATGTTTGCTTTTGTCTGTAGTCGCAACAGAAGCGGCACTGAGCATCATCTCACCTGCAGGACCAATAGAGATTGCTGACGCCGTCTTTGGATAAGAGCTCAGCAATTTTTCGCAACA
>JABHFC010000056.1 GCA_018676275.1 Gammaproteobacteria bacterium
ACCTTTTTTTATGGAAAGGGGAACAGTAAAGCCGATACCTGCGGCGGGATCGATGTACAAATCTACCAGATTGGGTAATACCGCCTTCACATCACGATAAACATGAACGCCTCGGAAAAAACCGGCCAGTGTATTGGGTTCATTAATAGGTCGGCCAACATGTACATGCTGATAAATGGGTTTCTTGCGCATGGTGATAGCAGTGACATCAAAAATCGGTCGTCGTCGTGGTTCATCATACATTGCGTTAAATGAGGCAAAAGCGCCTTGTGTAGTCCAGTTGAAAGGCTTCATAATCCCTTCAATAACAATTTCCGCATCTGCAGGTACATAACAATCAATTGTTTCACATTTAACTATTTTTACTGCTTCGTCACGCAAACCGCCGATAAAGCTGTAGTCATTGCCTTCAAAGGGCATGGCCTTGTTGGCGCCAGCGACGATGAATTCAGGTGTAACACCAAACACGTAGGCAATGGGAAAAGGTTTGCCAGCATCGGGATTGTAGCTTTCTTCCGGATCATCAATCTTCGAACCCCAGTAGTCCTGCATACTCAATGCATCGCCAGTGCCACGATAAATCCAGATCGACCCCCCATCTTTGCGGGTTACTTCAAAGCGGTGATAAGACAGGTTATGCGCGTTCGGTGTCGGATGTGAAACGACAAGATTTGTTATGAAACGACCTTCAAGAAAGGTACTAGCGCCCTGGCCATCGTTCGGGTTGCAACGCGGGATCGGAAGTACGGAAAGATCAACATCGTCGCCGGTCATGATAATTTCTTTGCATAATGCTTCATCATTGCTTACAACTACAGGTTCAATTCCGCCTGACTGCAATACTTCGCCCATCTTCTTTGCGATATTGGGTAACACACCATCACCACTACCATCAACACCAAAAGACCTGGCAATTGACATCGGGTCATGTCCTACAGTATTGGCGTAAACCGGAATATCAAAACCTTCAGGTTTCTCGAACAAGATGGATTTTTTTATACCACTGTAGTCAAGGCGCGATATAAAAGCGCCCATGTCGTCAAGCGTATCTATTTCCGATTTAACTCGTAGTAGTTCTTCATCTTTATCCTGTTGCTCAAGAAATTTTCTGAAATCAAATGCGCTCATGTTTCACTCCATGTTTAATATTACAATATTGAATACTTAAAATTTTAAGTATTAAGTATAGAATAGGATAAAGCTAATGCAAGGTCTTTTGGTGTAACATTTAAATATTGAAATATTCTGTTTTTAGAATATTGTTATATATCAAGAAAATATAAATAGAAGCTGGAGATGCTATTGAAAACACACGTTAAAGTTATAAGTAAACTTACTGAAAGTGAACAGGAAAGTTGTATTTCCATTTTCCGTAACGTCATGCGCTTGAGACAGAAGCTGGCCTCGACCGCATCTGAGATTGCCAGGTCATATGATCTTCATACATCGGAAATGTCACTGCTGGATACCCTGGGTAAATACGGTTCATTACCAATGGGTGAACTGGCTGCTCTTAGTTTCAGTTCACCGGCGAATGCAACTTACACAGTGCGGAGCCTCGAACGTCGTCAACTGTTGCTTAGAAAACGGTCTAAAGATTCACAACGTGTAGTAGATGTTCATCTGACTTCAAAAGGAGAAGGTATTTTCAAAAAAACTTATCCACAGACAACTGAGGCAGTAAACGAATTAATCAAATCAAGATTCACAAAAAAAGAAAGAAAAGAATTCGATAAATTACTAGAAAAACTGACAGATTAATAAAACTAGATTACAAATTATTAGCACACAAAAATCTTTTAAATTCTATTATTCCTTCAAGGACAGATGACCAAAGAGAAGTCCATACACTTAGCGGACATTGAGGGAGATGTTGTTGCTTTACTGTTTATGACACAATAATTCCAGTTGGTCAATGTATCCCACTAGATAGTCGATAAAACTTCGGACATTTGGTGATAGGTGTTTTCTTTGCGGATAAGCAGCGAAAATGCCTCCACTAAACTGGATTTTAGAATCAAGAAACGATGCCAGTCTGCCTTCATATATGTCCCTTGCAAAAAAGAATTTCGGCATTAATGCGATACCCCTCCCGGACAAAGCTAATGATCGAACTGTCTCCCCACTATTAGCTCTTACATTTCCTTCTACAGTGACATATTTACCATTTTTCTTATCTGCAACTGGCCAATGATTTTTATAACTTGACGTTGTATCAATCAGGCAGTTATGAGCTTTAAGGTCTGAGACTGTTTTTGGTCGACCATGTTGTTCTAGATACAAGAGGGTTGCTACTAACACGAGTTCCACATCCATAAGTTTTCGTACGACCAGGGTGGAGCCCTTCAGTTCTCCAGCTCGTATCGCAAGATCGAAGCCTCTGTCTACAAGGTCGATAAAGTGATCGGAGACCACGAGTTCCAGCTCAATTTTTGGATACCGATTGAAGTATTCTGGCAGTAAGTCGCTCAGAAAATTATTGGTGATGAACATTGGCGCAATAACTCTTGCGGCGCCGCCTGTCGATCAGATGCAGCATGTTTGATGTCGTGCACTTCTGTCACTACATGCTGACATCGTTCCAGGTAGGTTTTACCTGCATCCGTCAAAGACAATTTACGTGTCGTGCCCTGGAAATCCACCTCACCCGAAAATCACCACCAAACACCACATAGCTTTCGCCCTCATCGGCAGTTCCCGGGTCGGCCCCGCGTGCCCCAATAGGCAAGTCAGCGCACGTCATTACAGACAAGGACAGACAAAAAATAGTTAAGGACTACAATGTGCGATGGAGGTTTCTCATGAAAATTCAATTTTACAGTTTGACTACAGTTGAAAATGCGGTCGCCACGGTCGATGCGGGTGCAGATTTAATTGGTCTGGTAGTCGAAGGTGGTATTCAGGTACCTGAAGAAATAAGCGTTGAACATGCGCGAGAAATCTTCAATGCTATAGACGGACGCGCTCTGGGAATAGCACTGTCACTGTCAACCGATCCCGATATCATCTGTTGCATGGCCAATGCGGTACAGCCTCACGCTGTGCACCTGGCTGCAAGGAACCTTACTACCGATGCACTGGCGCAGGTACGCGCAGACCTGGACAAAAATATTCGAATCATGGCGGCTATCCCTGTGACAGGCCCGGAGGCAGTGGATGTCGCACGTGAAAGATCGGACTACTCAGATTATTTCTTACTTGATTCTGTGGCGGACAGTCAGGCCGATATCACCGGGGTAACGGGTAAGACTCATGACTGGAATATTAGTCGGCAAATCGTGGAAGCCGTTTCGATACCGGTTGTTCTCGCCGGAGGACTGTCACCTGATAATGTTGCCAAGGCAATAGAAGTAGTGCGTCCATGGGGTGTCGATTCTTATACCCATACGAATCTTCCAGGCGACCGCATGCTCAAAGATTTAGATCAGGTGCATGCCTTTGTTAGAAATACACGAGATACTGCAGCGCGTCTGGGCTTATAGCTTTTCAGCCTGACTTAACCGTGTAACCATCCCTTTGATTGAAAGGGACTTTCGGCGCCGTTCTCCGTAATACGTGCACCCACGTTGTCCACAGCAGTGTCAATAATACGGCTCTCTGGGATATCCTGAGACCTCAGATATTTTAAAACACGTTCATGGGTTTCTTCGTTACGCGTCAAAGTGAAAATGGTTGGCCCCACCGAACTCATTCCGGTAACTTCTACGCCGATCTCACGGAAAGTACTCAGGTAACTATAAATGGGCGCACCAAAAGATCCATGCTGTTCACATTCAGCCCGCTTGGAGCCAAGAAAGGTGAGATCAAACAGCGTATCTCCAATAGCCTTTAGATCATCTCTAATCATTGCCGGTAGCATGTCGCAGAGAAGCATCTTGGCTTTAACACCCGACTGTAAAGAATCAAGATAACGAGCGCGACGCAATAAGAGCTCAGCCTCCGATTCCGCCGCTGTATCCTTACCCGTAAATTCGTCTTCGAGACTTGGAACATCGGGAATAAAAACTACACACTTCGTATCTTCAAGAGGTACCCGGTATGCCATCTCCAAATCATCAGTCCCAAGTACCCAGCCACCATTAAGACCCGCCATAGCACCCATGCCGGTTTCAAAAGCAGGTATAAGATAATTATTTCCAGTAGGACTTTCTTCGCAGGAGTGATAGCCGATAATACGGCGTAATTCCCGACCGTTAAATGGTCGTCCCAATACTTCATTGATACCAATTGCCATCGCTACCATTGATCCGATAGATGATCCCATACCAATATGGCGACGCTCGTGATCATGTAATTCAATTTCGAATCCACCAGGGTAGTCCAGCACTTGCTGAAAAATATGTCCGTAGTGCCGCATTAACAAAGACCGCTCGCCGTTTACGATAATATCCGGGCTTTTTGTCGCGCGAACTTTTGCGTGTAAATAAACCTGTATGGCAAAACCAAGACCGCCACCACCAGGATTATTGAGATTAAAGCGATTCATATCCAGCACTGTCGGATGCAAACGGGCTGGTACTGTTACTTCCACTTCCCGGTTTGATATCTCAGTTATAGTGCGTGGTGCAACGCCGAAGCTTTCCAGCGGGTAGATAAATTCTTTTTGCCCCGGTTCGAATTCTTCAAGGACTGTAGTGATCCGATCATGCGGACCACCGATAATACTGATCTCTATAGACTGACGAGAAGGCTGTGCTTCTTTGTGCTGCGGTTCTTCAACGGTAACCATGCTTACCCCTTGCTCAAGGCGGTATTTTACGGAGGATCAAGCCTATTGGTTATGAAAGTTAAAGATTTGATCGAAATCAAAGATATGTGTTTGAATGCATAAAAAAACGTCATGCATTTGATTTATCTCTCATTAAAGTGTGTTGTTGTTCTTTTGAATTCAACTTTCAGTTGCAACACTGCACTACAATTAATTGAAGATCCCCGACTTGCCCGGAGCGATAATCCCATTGGGATCAAGTGCACGTTTCAGAGTTTGATTAACATTCTTTTGAGTGGTGCCGTATGTATCCGCAACTTTATTCATGAACGCGGTATTGGTACGATAGGTGCCATATCCTTCCCTGGCAAAAACATCCAGTAGCTTGTCATAGCAGGCATAAGCATTTTTCATTTGCTCTGGATCGGTGCGATCAAATAGCAAGTCAATTATATGATGCATATCCCGCCAGCCAACGATGAACTCAGCAACATAATCCAGACCAAACTCGGTAAGAATACTCTTGGCCATGGCCATCTGCTTGTGTGTCTCACTACCTCGTGATTGTGATACGGGTGCAAACCAGATCGAACCACCACCACCACGCCAATTATAGAGACCCATTTCCTGCAGATTCATATCGCCACGCATTAAATCCCGGCGATAGCGAAATACCGGATCGTCACCGACATATTCCTCAGTGAGTACCTCTCCGCCAGCAGCAGTAAAAGCACCATTAACAATTTTCCAGTTAACATCTATCTGTTCAGGTGAACCATAGAGAGCTGCATAAACATTCCAGTGTCCCAACTCATGTTGTTTCATGATCCTGTGTACATCTGCGTCCGGGATAGTGCCTGAACCTTTGTAATAGTCACTTCGTTTCAGAAAAGTACCTGCTTCCCATAATGCACTGGCAATGACAACTGCATTGGGAATGATCATGGCGATTCGTAAAGGTCTCAGGGTCTCGACAATCTTGTTAATGTCAGCTTCCTCGTTAAAACGAACAACGAAGGGCTTGAATGCTGGCGGTTGCGGTAATAACCACATACCTAGTTTAGTCACTATCCCCAAATTGGATTGAGTAAAGAGCCCATCCAGATATGGCCCGTATCCCCACTTGAATACCTGCCATGTATTAGAATTCGGAATGGAACCCATACCTGTACGCAGCAATTCACCGTTTGCGAGTACGACTTCCATTCCACACTGGAAAAGAAAATGATCACCATAAGGCGTATAGCCAACTCCCCTGTCGAGTGCATTGCCGACTATCCCGGCAAGTGCGGAGGAGCCAGGTGGATCAAGCCAAAGTGGGATCTTGTTTTCTCTAAGATAGTCATGCATCTGTCGATATGTAACTCCGGGTTCTACCAGGGCGGTACAGAGATCGGCATCGACTTCAATGATCCGGTTCATACGTTTCAAATCCAGTACAACCTGTCCACGTGTCGCCGGGGCTGCAGAACCATAACCCATGTTACGACCAGTTGAGATTGGCCATACCGGGACCTTGTAACGATTACAAACACCGACGATCGCCTGAATTTCTTCAACGCTGGCTGGTGAGATTGCCGCTGACGGTGTATGTTCAGATTCATCCACCGGCATCATGATCTTTGTGTACGGGGCTAATTGTTCGGCTTCGACCAGCACATTCTCATCACCGAGAATGCTACGGAATTCTTTAATAGCTTTGCTGAATTGCTTTTCACTAACACCCTTGGGTAAGGCGATATAGCGACTTTTCATATTAATACTCCCGAATAATACTTGTTGTTATCTTGTTGACATCAAACCTCAATAACGAATGACACCAGGCTTCCGCTGCTGTCGTATCTGTTCTTACCCTGCTTCTTACGTTGGAAATTTCCCACCTGCGCTGCTTGCCAATCCCCCGCACTGATTTTCACCAGTACCTCACCTGTTATGGCAGCCCAATGGTTTGTTTTTATCAGTGATGATTGATCGTCAATCTTCATTTCCCGATCCAGGCCCAGGCTCTTCTCAGAAATAATATATCCTTGATTACTCGCAGCTAGAGAGGTAGCCAAAACGGAGCTGACCCCCTGGCATTGTGGAACCGTAATCATATGATGGCGGGAACTATACGATTTATCACAACTCCAGCTGTGTTGACCTGTAAATAGAAAGCTGGCGCCATGAGTGCGTGCGACAGCCTGGAAAAGGACAAATGGTACATCTTCCATTAGTCCAATCAGTTTGCTGCCCTTCAAGCTGGAAAAAATCTGCTGCAGGATTATTGGATCGGTCTGCTGAAACGATTCCAGTACCGTTTTTGTAACTGGATTACCAGCATTTTCTCGGTTGGCCGCCTCTATTCCTTGCAGGAAGATATCATCCATAGATGTACTTGTTTGTACAAGAATAGTTGGCGTATTTATAGGCGTTTCTGACTGCTTCCAACTTTGCGTTGCAGTCAAACAGTTCGGTGTCGCACCTGCCAACAATGCGCTACTGGTAAAAATACTTTTCAGAAAGGTTCGACGCGCAATGGCCATGAATTATCTCCTCTATTGATTATTTGCAGCTGCGGTTCCGACATGAATTGACAGCATCTGCAATTCCTCCTTATCAATTTCCGTTGCGCGAAAAGCAGGCATCGCTCTAAAGCCCTTGCGAACGATATTACTTACATATTCTGGTGGTAAATTACGTCCCTTTAATTCTGGACCAATACCTGTGTCATGGCAGTAACTGCAAATTTTTATATAGACGTGAGTCCCGTTACGCCATTGGCCTGCGGCATCAGCATAAAGAACTGTTGAGAAAAGAGATAAGATACTTACCGTTATATAGATAAACAAACTTTTAAAAAAAATAGAATGGAATAGTTTCATCGATTTCCCTCATATTTCATGTTCTTTTACCAATACGAAGTATGTAGAAATTATTTGTTATTAATATATTCAACATTTGCTTCTGGTAACTCTGATGACACTATTATTCAACCTTTTTTTCCTTATGTTGATATTGACTCAAATCAAGAAATTTCGTCCTTTTCTTTTAGATAGCAAACCACCTGATTTGCTACAGCTCGCATATCGATATCTAAATGAACTATGAAACAATATCGGGTAGCGCGCGTAAGTAGGCTGAGCAGGAGGATGAAGATGACCTGGCGGCAATCCGGATTGCGGTCGAGTTTGAGGCGGAAGGGGAAGCTTTTTACGCCAAGCTGCGTGACGCAAGCAGTGACCCCAGAGAGAGGGAATTCTTTGCGATGATGTCAAAAATGGAACACGAACACTACAGAATTCCTTAAGGATCCCGATGCTTGGTATTCGAATATTGAAGAACGCGATCATTGAGGTCTTGCACCTGGACCTGTTAGATCTACTCCGCAGTCTCCGACGGTTCATTACTTTTGTACCTTCGGCATAGGTATCTCCGCCGGATTAGGCACAACATATCCACGTTGAACTGCAGGCCGTGCTGCTATTTCGCGGTACCATCGCACGACATTGGCATACTCCTTAATCTCGACGCCCTGCCATTCATAACGAGATATCCATGGCCACGTTGCTATATCAGCAATGCTATATTC
>JABHFC010000057.1 GCA_018676275.1 Gammaproteobacteria bacterium
CCTTTTGCCAGCGCTGCTCATAACTATGTATAGCATTTAATCCCTGCAATCGTTGTTTGAGAGAATCATCAAGCGCATCGTAAGCCGCATACATACTGGCATAGGGTGTATTACCGCCAGCTTCCGGCGGTGGGACTTCATGTGCATAGAGTAACGAACCAAGACTTGGGTTTGGCACATAAGATAGATCGGAATGCCAGAAACGCCCGGCGTCTTCTATACCAACAGGTTTGCCATCGATCACTTTGTTAGATAACACCACTATTTCCGGATGTCCTTCCAACAAATATTGTTTGGCAATGTGGATTTCGAGATCACCAAAGCGACGACTGAATGCGATATGCTGTTCTTCGTTGAGATGCTGATCGCGAAATAACAATACACCGCGATCGTGAAAAGTACTGCGGATTAATTCAATGTTATCGGTGTCGAGTGGCTTTGATAAGTCAAGTCCCGATACCTCAGAGCCAACGGCATCACTTAGATGATTGAAAAGAAGATTCATGCAAACTCATTCATTAATATTCTAGATACGCTCAATATGCTCGCCCATATGTGAAAGTGTTTCGAACCATTCCTTCACGATAACCGGATCGGATGGTGCTGCCGACACACCGGGCCTTATTTTTCCGGTCGCAATAGCATCGACAGCCAGGCTCACAGTAAGTGATACGAATCGTGCCATCGCTAAACCTTTATCATCCCCGAGTGAATCGATGCTGTATCCATGCTGCCATACGGATGTGTCTTTTTCCCGGGCTTCAAGTTCTACACAGAGAACAACTCGATCAGACTCATCTTCAGCATAGGCATGTGCCTGCCAAAGCTCGTCACTCATTTCCTGAAGTCTCAAGTCACCTTCTTCACCTTCAAGACCATCGATTTCTGTAAATATTTCCTTCCAGGCTTCCGCCCAACCACTGATTCGCAAAGTACCGCGAACAAATTCATCAATGTGCCATTCAGGATCGAAATGATAGGCATGAATGAAGGGCAGGGCGTCTCGATTTGGATAAGCTTCGAAAGTTTCTTTTCTGGCACCCGGCAGATTTGCCACGTAATCAGTAATCGCATGCCAGGGTCGCTGTACGTCTATGGCTTTGCTTTCAAGAATACTTTTAGATGGTGTCTTCAAGGCCTTTAGAACCCCAAGAGGAGACCAGCTAAATTTGTATCGAAAATCATTTGGCTTGCTGGGGAAACCACCACAATAAGAACGAAATAATATTGTATTAGTCGCTTCATATTCAGGAGAGTGTTTGTATTCATCGACAAGTAAATGAGCCATCAAATGATCGATACCTGGGTCGAGTCCAACTTCATTAACTAAACAAAGTCCTTTGTGAGTAGCGACACTATTCAGTGCTTCCATTTCTGGAGAAATATAAGAACTGCAGACAAAATGCGCACCTTTATCGACGCTGAGTTCAGCGATAGTCGGATGCCATGAACCCGGCAACATTGAAACAATGATGTCGCCAGATTTTATGGCACCTGCTAATGAGTCGACATCGAATAATCTAATGTCCACCTCTTTACCTGTATTTGCTACTGCCAGCTTTGCTTTTTCAACAGTCCTGTTCCAGAGAACAAAGGGCAAATCACCTTTGACCAGACGGCGGATACCGGGTACGGCTGAGAGACCTGCACCTAACCAATGGATAGTTTGCATATGGACCTTACCTGTTTATGTTTTACAAAAAAGTACTTTTTTGGTTGAAAAGTGTGAGGGCACGTTGCCAAACATCAGATCGCTCTCCGCTCAGTGAAAGCAGGTGCGGTAATAGTTGTTGACCAAAGTCTTCGCTGGCTTCCACCGGTAACAGTGAAGGCAAATGATCGATCGCACTTAAGTATAGAGGATTATCACCTTCAATTACCTTATGTATCGGTGCAGAAAACGTCGTTGCCTCTGAATATAGTGGTATCGGGTTGTATTCACCGGGGTCGCAGCTGACATCACAAATAACGGACAGGTTTCTATCCTCATGCGCAAGACTGTCCGTCGTTACAAAAGGTGGTATCTTTTTTTGTACAAGCACGCAGTTAATAAAAATATCGTGTTCGGGAATTTCAGCAAAAGGACCACCAGGTAACGTTTCTTTCATGTCCCATTGTGTAACACTTAAGCCAAGTTCCTGGGCCAATTGCACTGCACCCTGACCAACCCGACCCAAGGCACCAATAACAATCAACCTTGGACTGCATTTCGCAGCATCAATTGCAGCAGTGACTTCAGCTCGTATATCTTCTATCAGAGCGTCTTTATCAGAGTAGGGTACCAATGTCGAAATCACAGGGTTATTACCAAGTTGCTGACCAGCCCATATTTTCAGGCTGACAGCGCAGCCAGCAAAACCAGCCCAATAACCAAAGGCGGCTACTCGTCGGTCAGTTTCATCAACCAGGTATTCGAGATCAAAAAGTTCGCCACCACCTTCATTGAATCGGCGCAGTAAATCTTGCCAGCCATGC
>JABHFC010000058.1 GCA_018676275.1 Gammaproteobacteria bacterium
CGTCAGAGACTTCAATAATCGATTCAGCATTTTCCAATGCTTCCGCTCTTTCAAACTTGGCGATGATACTGGCATTACTTCCTTCTGCATCCAGTAGTCTTCTTGCTTCAAGAATATCTTCTGCCATACGTGCAAAAGAAACGGCAAAGTAATCTGCGCCTATTTTGACACCATGCTTTAGATCTTCCTGGTCTTTTTCTGTTAATGCCGCTGCCGATAAACCACCGCCCTGCAGATTGATGCCTTTACTATTGGACAATTCTCCACCCATTATCACTTCGCACTTAACTTGTTGCCCGTCAATTTCGGTAACTTTCAATACCAGTTTGCCATCATCAACAAGTAGCCTATTACCAACTTTGACATCTCTGGCAAGATCCTTATAGGTAACACCGACCTGTGCCTGATCACCTGCGTCATTATCAATATCCGAATTGATGGTAAAGCTATCACCTTCTCCCAGTGTAATTTTGCCGCCAGCAAATTTTTCAATGCGAATCTTGGGCCCTTGTAGATCACAAATAATACCTACTTCGATATTGAGCGAAGCGGCAACTATACGTATCTCCTCAACTCGACGCTCATGATCTGCATGGTCCTGATGGGAGTAGTTGACGCGGAATAAATCAACGCCGGCCAGTAATACTTTTTCCAGCATACCGGGTTTATCGGTGGAAGGACCTACCGTGGCGATGATCTTGGTTCTACGCATTTATTGTTAGCCCTGTGAAGCTTCGAGTATGGCAACAGCCGGTAGCTGTTTACCTTCAAGAATTTCCAGAAATGCACCACCACCGGTGGAGATATAGGATATGTCTTTGCTGACCTTGTATTTGGCAATAGCTGACAGAGTGTCACCACCACCAGCGATAGAAAACGCATCGTTTTCTGCAATGGCTGTGGCGAGTGCCTGGGTACCATGACCAAACTGATCAAACTCAAATACGCCTAAGGGGCCGTTCCATACAATGGTCAAAGATTTCTTCAGAATCGATGCATAAAGTTTGGCTGTCTCTGGCCCAACATCCATAATTAAATCGTCATCCTCAACTTCGCCCACCAGTTTTGTTTGTGCTTTGGCATCTTTGCTGAATTCTTTGCCGCAGACGACATCTATCGGCAGGGGGATTTGCTTACCCTGTTTCTTTGCATCTGACATCAGCTTAATTGCAGCAGGGATCAGATCATCTTCACATAAAGAATTGCCAATGTTGTATCCACTTGCTTTCAGGAAGGTATTGGCAATCCCGCCACCGATAATCAGCTGGTCGATTTTTTCCATTAATGATTCAAGCAGAGTCAGTTTTGTCGAAACCTTGGAACCGCCAACAATAGCTGTCATGGGCTTGGCCGGGTTTTTAAAGGCCTGACCCAGCGCTTCGATTTCAGCTATCAATAAAGGACCCGCGCATGAAACAGGAGCAAACCTGGCAACGCCGTGGGTGGAGGCCTGGGCCCGGTGTGCGGTGGCAAAAGCATCATTTACGAATACATCGCAAAGAGCAGCCATTTTCTCTGCTAATGCATCTTCATTTTGCTTCTCACCCGACTCAAATCGTACATTTTCCAGCATAACAACATCGCCTGCTTTTACTTCAACACCGTTTACCCAGTCGCGTATTAATGGCACATCTATGTTAAGTAAAGATGACAAACAAGCCGCCACTGGTGCCAGCGAATAGGCTTCATCAAACTGCCCTTCTTCCGGCCTGCCCAGATGAGACATCAATAAAACGGAAGCGCCTGCTTCGAGCATAGTTTGCAAAGTGGGCAAGGTAGCGCGAATGCGAGTGTCATCATCAACCTTGCCCGCGGTAAGCGGAACGTTGTAATCAACCCGCATTAAAACGCGCTTGCCAGACAGGTCTACGTCTGAAATTCCTTTTATTCCTCGCATTGGTTCTTACGATGCATTCATTAATGCAGAGGTTGTATCGAGCATGCGATTGGAAAATCCCCATTCGTTGTCATACCAGGCGATAACTTTTACCAGGGTGCCATCAATCACCTTTGTTAATGATGCATCGTAACTGGAAGACGCCGGATCATGATTAAAATCTATGGAAACAAGTGGCTTATCGTTATAGGCCAATACGCCTTTTAATGGGCCATTTGCAGCAGCCTTCATTAACTCGTTGATTTCTTCATGACTGGTTTCTCGGGCAGCTATAAAACTCAGATCAACCATGGAAACATTGATAGTTGGAACACGAACAGCATAACCATCAATTTTACCTTTCAGTTCCGGCAATACCAGTCCTACTGCTTTTGCAGCGCCAGTCTGGGTAGGGATCATCGACATGGTTGCTGAACGAGCACGACGCAGATCGCTGTGATAAACATCTGTCAGAACCTGATCATTGGTGTAAGCATGTATTGTTGTCATGGTGCCGCTGACTACACCAATGTTTTCGTGCAGCACTTTGACTACCGGAGCAAGACAATTGGTTGTACAGGAGGCATTGGAGATAACCGTGTCACTTGCTTTCAGAACGTCATGGTTTACACCGTAAACAATAGTTGCGTCGACATCATTGCCGCCGGGGGCGGAGATGATTACTTTTTTGGCACCGCCCTGCAGATGCGCACTGGCCTTTTCTTTACTGGCAAAAAAACCGGTGGACTCGTGTACAACATCGACACCCAGTTCTGCCCATGGCAAATCGGCGGGGTTGCGTTCGGACAGGACCCGAATCTTGTCGCCATTGACGATCATATAATCACCTTCAACTGAAACTGTGCCAGGGAATTTTCCGTGGGCAGTATCGTATTGGGTTAAATGCGCATTAGTCTCGGCATCACCAAGATCGTTAATCGCAACAATTTGTATTTCATCGTTGCGGCCAGACTCGTAAACGGCTCTTAGTATGTTTCTTCCAATACGACCATATCCATTTATGCCTACTTTTATTGCCATTATCTTTACTCCAGTTAATTATTTTTTAGGACAAATTCTTTTCTATCAGTTCGCACAATCCTGCTGTTGTTATGCCAAAGTGTTTATAGACTTCTCCTCCGGGTGCAGATTCTCCAAAGGTCGGGACGCCGAGAACATCACCATCAAGGCCAACATATTTGGACCAGTAGTCAGGGCTGCCAGCTTCAATCGCAATTCTCTTACGACAATCCGGCGGTAATACCGAGTTACGATAGTCTTCGTCCTGGGCATCAAAGGTGTCCGTCGAAGGCATTGATACAACGCGAATATTATATTGCTGAAGCTGTGTTGCGGCTTCCATCGCCAGGCTCACTTCTGAACCCGTAGCAATGATGACGAGATCAGGTTTGTCTGATTTGCCCGCCAGCACATAAGCACCTCGTTTTATTTGTTCTATCTGCTCGGCGCTACGCTGCAGATGCGGAAGACCCTGCCGCGACAGCAGCAAACTGGTTGGCTTGTCTTTATTCTCTATAGCAGCTTGCCATGCGACCGCAGTTTCCACAGCATCGCAGGGTCGCCAGACAGACATGTTAGGGATCATCCGCAAGCTGGCTGCCTGTTCTACTGCCTGATGCGTAGGGCCATCTTCACCGAGACCGATGGAATCATGACTGAAAACACTTATATTTCTCTGCTTCATCAGGGCCGCCATGCGCAAAGCATTACGAGCGTAATCCGAGAAGATCAGAAAAGTGCCACCGTAAGGAATAAAGCCACCATGCAAAGTCATGCCGTTGTTTACAGCGACCATGGCAAATTCTCTTACCCCATAGGAAAGATAATTCCCATCTTCGGCACCATTATTAAGCCAGTTTGAACCCGACCATGCCGTCAGGTTGGAACCGGTTAAGTCTGCCGAACCACCAAACAGCTCAGGTAAAACCGGGCCATAAGCATTTAGTGAGTTTTGAGAAGCTTTACGAGAAGCTATATTTTCAGCCTTATCCACACACTCCTGTATGTATGTCGTGCAGGTGCTATTCCAGTTTTCCGGTAGTTCGCTTTGCATACGACGCAGAAACTCCTTTGCAAGCTCCGGGTATTGTTTCTGGTACTTATTAAAAATTTCCTGCCATTCAGCTTCATGTTTTGTTCCGGCTTGTTTTGCATCCCAGGCTTCGTATTGCTCATCCGGAATTTCAAATGGCGGGTATTGCCAGCCGATAGTTTCTCTGACCAGTGCGACTTCGTCTTCACCTAAAGGAGCGCCATGACTGGACTCTTTGCCCTGCTTATTCGGTGAACCCCAGCCTATGATGGTTTGACAGCAAATTAACGTTGGTTTGTCTGTAAGAGCTTGAGCTGTTTGCAGCGCAGCTTTTACCTGTTCCGGGTCATGACCATCAACATCACGAATGACATGCCAGTTATAAGCTTCGAATCGAGCTGGCACATCTTCCGTGAACCAGCCACTGATATTGCCGTCGATGGAGATCTGGTTTTGGTCATATATTGCAATCAGCTTCCCCAGCGCAAGGGTGCCAGCCAGAGAACAGGCCTCATGTGAGATACCTTCCATTAAACAGCCATCACCGACCGACACATAAGTGAAATGGTCAACAATTTCCAGATCATCCTGATTGAATTGAGCTGCCAGCGTACGCTCCGCCAGTGCCATACCAACAGCGTTTGCCAAGCCCTGGCCCAAAGGCCCTGTGGTCGTTTCAATACCGGGGGTATAGCCGAATTCAGGATGCCCGGGGGTTTTTGAATGTAATTGGCGAAAATCCTTTATGTCATCCATAGAAAGGTCATAACCACTCAAATGCAGCAAGGCATACATGAGCATCGAACCATGACCATTTGACATGACAAATCTGTCTCGATTAACCCAGCCTGGATTGGCCGGATTATGCTTCAGAAAGTCATTCCATAGGACTTCCGCCAAATCAGCCATACCCATTGGCGCGCCAGGGTGGCCGATATTGGCTCGTTGAACAGCATCCATGCTCAGGGCACGTATAGCATTGGCAAGTTCACGCCGTGAGAGCATATAGAGTCTCCATTGTAGGTTCGTGTAATTTGATGTTAATGATCTATGCCGATTGGGAAATATAGATTGAGTCAATCGGGGCACAAGGAAAAATGAATTTCGCTGTTTCTTATCATTTTGACCCTCAGTTACTGCCAGGGTAATGCAGAGTCATCCCCTGCTTCACAGGGGTCGCTATTGTCGCTCAGCTCGTATTCAGTGGCAAGGGAAGAGCATTGTTCTAAGTCAAAAAATAGAGCAATAACGACCGGAAAAACGAAAGCGATAAAGGTCTGCTGACGCTAAATCTGGATCAAGGCCGATAATTTCCGGAAATCGCGAAATCCTGAAGTCTGAAAAGTATCAAATTTTCAATAATCAATATAAAATGCGCCGCCCAAAATCGATATAAGAAGGACACATACATGCAGAATAACAACCTGTTTACCTCCGAGTCTGTCTCTGAAGGTCATCCGGACAAGGTTTCCGATCAAATTTCCGATGCCATTCTGGATGCCATTCTGGCTGAAGACCCTGCTGGCAGAGTAGCCTGCGAGACCATGGTGACTACCGGTATGGTAGTACTGGCGGGAGAAATCAGTACGGAGACTTATGTCGATATGGCGGGTATCGCCAGGCAAACAGTAAAAGAAATAGGTTACAACCATTCTGATATGGGTTTTGACTGGGAATCATGTGCGGTCATGGTGTCTATCGATAAACAGTCGCCGGATATAGCCCAGGGAGTGAACGAAGGGGAAGGTGATGATAAAGATCAGGGTGCCGGCGATCAGGGTTTGATGTTCGGCTATGCCTGCAATGAGACTGATACATTAATGCCAGCACCAATAGATTATGCGCATCGTTTGGTCAGACGTCAGGCTGAGGTTAGAAAAAATGGTACTTTGCCATGGTTGAGACCTGATGCTAAAAGCCAGGTAACTTTTCGTTATGAAAACGGTAAGCCCACCGGAATCGATGCGGTTGTGTTATCCACACAGCACAGCCCTGATATAGAAACTCCGGCATTACGTGAAGCGGTGATGGATGAAATCATCAAACCCGTTTTACCAGCGGTATGGCTTAATGCAGACACAAAGTATCATATTAACCCAACCGGACGTTTCGTTATTGGCGGCCCCATGGGAGATTGCGGGCTAACCGGTCGTAAAATTATTGTTGATACTTACGGTGGCATGGCTAGACATGGTGGTGGTGCCTTCTCTGGCAAAGATCCTTCAAAGGTTGATCGCTCTGCTGCCTACGCTGCACGTTATGTAGCGAAAAACATAGTTGCCGCTGGTCTGGCAGAACGCTGTGAAGTACAGGTAAGTTACGCCATCGGTGTTGCCGAACCAACTTCTATCAATGTTGATACTTTTGGCACCGGTAAGATTGAAGAGAATAAAATGATCAGTGCTATCAGAGAGGTCTTCGATCTTAAACCTAAAGGTCTGATAGCGATGCTGGATTTATTACGACCTATTTATCGAAATACTGCAGCATATGGTCATTTTGGCCGAAATGATCTGGATTTACCCTGGGAAAAGACCGACAAAGCCGATGCTTTACTTGATGCCGTTGGTTTGAACAAATGAAGCTGAGAAAAGGTAAATTTAGATAATCGAAAACCGAATTTTTCACGAATTTTATTTACAGAACTGGAATCGGCCGGGCTAGAGTACTATACTCTCCCGCCTGATTTTTACTGCCAGCAGGCAGAATACTAATAACCGTAGGCCTAAGGAGCGCTGCGACGATTCATAAGGATCGCCAGGCTTGGGCTGTTTCGGCAAGATTTAAAACGGCGCTCGCTAGAAATGTTGGAGAAACCAATATGAGCGTAGCGAGCGACACCCTGTTTTCAGATTACCATGTAGCTGATCTTTCCCTTGCTGCATGGGGCCATAAAGAAATCCGTATTGCCGAGACCGAAATGCCCGGTCTTATGTCCATTCGTAAAGAATATGCTGACGAGCAACCACTGAAGGGAGCCCGTATAGCCGGTTCCTTGCATATGACTATCCAGACAGCAGTTTTGATTGAAACACTGATAGCATTGGGAGCCGAAGTTCGTTGGGCCTCCTGTAATATATTCTCAACTCAGGATCATGCGGCTGCAGCGATCGCCGATCAAAATATTCCGGTATTTGCGGTCAAGGGTGAATCACTGGAAGAGTACTGGGATTACAGCCATCGCATCATGCAATGGCAGGATGGCGGCACTCCCAACATGATTCTTGATGATGGTGGTGATGCCACAATGTTGTTAATCCTTGGCACTAAAGCCGAAAAAGATATTTCCGTGCTGGACAATCCCGGTTCCGAAGAAGAGACATTTCTTTTCGCAGCTATTAAGAAAATGTTGGCTACGGATAAAAACTTTTATTCTCGTACGCTGGCAAATATTCAGGGTGTGACGGAAGAAACCACAACCGGGGTCCTTCGTTTAAACCAAATGGTAAAAAGCGGCGAGCTGCCCTTCCCTGCTATTAATGTTAATGATTCTGTAACGAAGTCTAAATTCGATAACCTTTACGGCTGTCGGGAATCGCTGGTAGATGGTATCAAACGTGCAACTGATGTAATGATTGCGGGTAAAGTTGCGATTGTGCTTGGTTATGGCGATGTAGGTAAGGGTTGTGCGCAATCACTTCGTGGCCTTGGTGCGACGGTATGGGTGACTGAAATCGATCCTATCTGTGCTTTGCAGGCAGCTATGGAAGGCTATCGTGTTGTGCGTATGGATGAAGTCTGTGATCAGGGTGATATTTTTGTTACCACAACAGGTAACTTTAATGTGATTCAACACGATCATATGATCAAAATGAAAGATCAATCTATCGTTTGTAACATTGGTCATTTCGATAATGAAATCGATGTTGCCGGTCTCGAAAAATACGAGTGGGAAGAAATTAAACCACAGGTGGACCACATTATTTTTCCGGATGGTAAGCGAATTATCCTGCTGGCTCAGGGTCGTTTGGTTAATCTTGGCTGTGCTACAGGTCACCCCAGTTTTGTTATGTCGAACTCGTTTACAAACCAGGTCCTTGCTCAAATCGAACTTTTTTGTCGCAACGACCAATACGGAAAAGATGTTTATGTATTACCAAAACATTTGGATGAAAAGGTCGCACGTTTACACCTTGAACGAATTGGGGTGAAGCTGACTACTCTCAGCTCTGATCAGGCTGACTATATTGGTGTTGCTGTAGAAGGTCCGTACAAGCCGGAACACTACCGTTACTAATTGCGTCGCAGTTTAACTTTCACTCGCAAGGTCTATAAAGCCTTGCGAGTGAGATAATATCGGGACCAATATGGAATCACAGAAAAAGCATAAGTCAGGCTTCAGTTTTGAATTCTTTCCGCCGCGTACGCCGGAATCAACTGCAAGGTTGCAGGTGACACAGGAGCGACTTGCAAAATTAAAACCGGAATTTTTTTCAGTCACCTATGGTGCCGGCGGCAGTACGCGTGAAAAAACTTTTGAAACGGTGATCGACATACGTGAAAAAACCGGTATTAATGCGGCGCCTCATTTGTCATGCGTCGGCTCGACAAAAGAAGATTTGCAGCAGGTTTTAGCAAAGTATAAAGAGGA
>JABHFC010000059.1 GCA_018676275.1 Gammaproteobacteria bacterium
AGTATGTTTAATGGGGGCAACTTTGGGGGCAACTATTTCCGCTTAATTTAGAAAACGTTTTTAAATTAAACTGTTACAAGCGTTATGGGAATCCCTCTCTTGACTCCCAATTCGGCTGTTATAAAACGTCGAATAATGCCCTATATATAGTGTGTAAGTTGATTGCTAACGATTGCGAAATTTAACAAGTGCCCTTACAGTGCCCTTATGAAGATACCATTTAATATAAAAGAGAAGAGTGTTAGTATAAATATTGTAAAAACAATATGTTATGGTGGCTATGGGTGGACTTGAACCACCGACCTCAGCATTATGAATGCCGCGCTCTAACCAGCTGAGCTACATAGCCATTACAGAATCTTTGGGATGCGGATTGTCTTTACTCTGACTCTGCTTGTCAAGATGGGATTAGAGTTGTGCTACGTAGGCCCTCAGCCTCTTTAGTCAGCGAGTACCAAAAACCACCATAGATTTGCCGGATACAGAGATTAGCAGATCTTCTTCCAGATCTTTGAGGACGCGACCAACCATTTCTCGTGAGCAGCCAACTATTCGGCCTAATTCCTGGCGGGTGACTTTTACCATCATTCCGTCCGGGTGAGTAATCGCATCTGGTTCTTTGCACAAATCAAGTAAAGTACGGGCAACACGGCCTTTGACGTCGGTGAATGCCAGATCACTGACTTTGCGACTGGTTTTTCTTAATCGTAGCGCCAGTTGTGATGCGATAGAAAATAATAAGTCAGGAAACAAATCCCCCAGACCTTTCAGTCTATCGTAGCTAATCTGTGCGATTTCACATTTGGATTTTGCCCTGACAAAGGCACTACGTTTGTGTTCCGCGTCAAATAACCCGATTTCGCCAAAGAAGTCACCAGGATTCAAATAGGCGAGAACAATTTCATGGCCTTTGTGATCTTCTATCATCACGGTGACAGAGCCACTAATGATGTAGAAAAGGTCTTTGGAAAGATCGCCTTCCTTGATGATTAGATGTTTTGGAGCGAACGTTTTCTGATGACAATGATCCAGAAATCTACTGATTACGGCATCACGCTCCGGCACGGATTGCTCTGACATTTGTTTTCTCCTCCCCTGATTCGTTGTTATACGAACCTATATCCAACTTTTATGTTTGCATTAACACCGCTATATTACTCTTCTTTCAGAATATCAACCAGTTGGAGAATCAGATGGAGACAAATATACGCTGGGTAGGCGGTGCGGCATTTATTGGCGAATCCGGCGAGGGGCATAAAATTGTGATGGATGGTCCACCGGAAGGCGGAGGTCGTAATCTGGGGCCCAGACCAATGGAAACCCTCTTATTGGGGATGGGAGCTTGTACCGCCTATGATGTGGTCTCCATTTTGCAGAAATCCCGGCAGGATATCAGGGATTGCAGTATGACAATGTCCGCTAACAGAGCAGATGATCATCCCAAGGTGTTCACGGATATCCATATACATTTCATCGTCGTCGGTAAGGAGTTAAAGGAGAAGCAGGTGGAAAGAGCAATCAATCTATCGGCGGAAAAGTATTGCTCAGCATCGATTATGCTGGGGAAAACGGCAAAAATCAGTCATGATTTCGAGATTCAGGAACCTCAGGAATAGTCAGCTCTTCAGCTACGCTTGTCTCTGTATTTTTCAAAAACCGATGATTCTATGTAGCCTGGATATGGGATAGGACAAACACTACGGTTTTGTGCTCGACATTACCGGCCAGTTCTTCGAAACGAGCAGCGATTTGTTCGGTATCGAACTCACTGTTGTTCAACATAATCGGTGTGCTTTTCATACGAAAAGTCCGGTTCTCACCATCATCGACGGAGTGATGACTTATACCGTTCTGATGATGCCAGGTGAGTGCCTTTTCCTTTGGGCCTTTGTCATAGCAGATTTGAAACTGGATGATATTTTCATCATCGTCGTACCATAGAAATAGATCCAGTGAGGTCGAGGCAAACCAGCGACGCCTGGGTTCGTTAGGAGTTTGTTTAACTTTTAGTATTTCCGCTAACATGTTTTTTCATCTATTACGGTTTTATGATACTAAAATCTTAGCATAGCTCAGGAATAAAGCGTTCGCCCACCGTCAATGGTCAGAACCTGACCCGTCATATAATCCGCGTCGTTGATCAGAAAACGAACAGCATTGGTGATGTCTTCAAGACTCCCGGTTTTTTTTAAAGCAGTGCGGTTAATAATTTCACTTTGTTTATCTTCCGGCATGTCCTGCGACCAGAGAATAGCACCGGGCGAAATAGCATTGACGCGGATCGCCGGCGCCAGGTCTTTTGCCAATGCCTGGGTAAGCATTAACAGCCCGGCTTTGGCTGAACTGTAGACAGCATGGTCCCGCAATGGTCGTAGACCATGAATATCCGTCATGTTAATAACACAGCCTTTATGTTCGGCGAGATGTGGGGCCGCTTGTTGGGTAAGAAATAGAGGTGCCTGCAGATTAACACCAATAATACTTTGCCATTGTTCCAGGTCTATTTCCCCTAATCTCGTTGGGAAAAATGTGGAGGCATTATTTATTAGTACATCGAGTCGCTGTTTGAAGCCAAAGGCTTGCTGAACTATTTCGGCATAACTGTCTGGAGCTAGTAAATCTCCCTGAACAAGATATGCGGAGTCAGTACGACTGGCGTTCAGTTCTTTGCCAAGATTAGAGGCTGCCTCTGCAGAGTTATGATGATGAATAATAATATTCATACCAGAATTGTGCAGATCACGTGCAATGGCTGCCCCGATTCGGTGTGCGGCACCGGTAATGAGTACTGTTTTGCTAGTCATGCTTAGGTATGATTGGTAATTTTATAAGTAACTTACAATATTGACAGGCTCCTAGCTTGCAGAATAAATTTAAGATTAACAAGAGGTCTGATATTCGTGTCAGGTAATGGTCCGACATCTATTACGGAAATCCCAGAGCCTGATGAAGCTGCTCTTGCTCACAGTCAGGCATTGCAAAAGGCGATCTGTGCGGAAATCGAAAGCAATGACGGCCACATCAGCTTTGAACGTTTCATGCATATGGCCCTGTACGAACCCGGTCTTGGTTATTACAGTGCAGGCGCCCGTAAGTTTGGCAAGAGCGGTGATTTTATTACTGCTCCGGAAATTTCTCCCCTGTTTTCCATTTGTGTTGCAAGACAATGCGCCCAGGTACTGACTCAACTTGAAGATGCAGTAATACTGGAGCTGGGAGCGGGAACGGGTGTGATGGCCAGTGATATTCTGCTGGAATTAGAAAAGCTGGATTGCTTACCGGATAGCTATTACATACTGGAGCCCAGTGCTGATTTGCGCCAAAGACAGCAGCAGTTATTAGAAGAGAAACTGCCTGAACTGGTTTCAAGAGTGAGTTGGCTGGATGCTCTTCCTGATGATTCATTCAATGGAATTATACTGGCTAATGAAGTGCTGGATGCAATGCCGGTACAGCGTTTTTGTTTGTACAAAGATAAGAACGAACAAATGTGCGTTGCATGGCAGGACAACAGGTTTGTCTGGCGACATGTTGCGGGAGACGAGATGCTGGAAGAAAAAATAGACAATATTGTCAGGCAATCGGTTACCGGCTTCAGTGATGGATATTGTTCAGAACTTAACCGGGATATGGAAGCCTGGCTGAATTCACTTTCACAATGTTTACATCAGGGCGTAATGCTATTCATTGACTATGGCTATTCGCGCCATGAGTACTATCATGAACAACGCACCCAGGGCACCTTACTCTGTCACTATCGACATCGGGTACATTCTGATCCTTTTCTTTATGTTGGTTTGCAGGATATAACTGCTTCTGTAGATTTTACTGCTGTTGCCGAAGCGGCACTGTCTTGCAAACTGAATGTATCGGGTTTTACTAGCCAGGCTTATTTCCTGATCGCTTGTGGACTTGAAAGGATTTTGCAAGAACAGAAAGATCTGGATGCTAAGGAACAGCTTGAACTTAGTAGACAAATAAAAATGCTTACATTACCCGGTGAAATGGGTGAGCGTTTTAAAGTGATTGCTTTGACCCGGGACCTGGACATGGCTTTAAGCGGTTTTGCTCTGGTCGATCACCGTAGACGGCTGTAATATGTATATTGCCTTTCCAAAGCAGAAGAGCAGGCAAATGCAACTAAAAAATTCGATTCGCTGTTCATCAATGATAGCAATTTGTTTGTTTTTAAGCGCATGCAATGAAGCTGCTGTTAAAACCGAAGGACCTCATGTAAAAGAGGTTGGTTTCGAATCTCTGGCGAAATCCGATATTGGTGTAGTAATGGAGATCCATGTTGAGGAAGCACGTATCTGTTTACGTACTCTGATGGAAAAGTTGTATAAGCGTAATCCAAGGGAATTGAAAAAATCCAGTTTCCCCACCGCCGAAGAAAATGTCGATCGATTATTTGAACAAAAGCACGATTGGGTTTTTCCCGAGCTGGACGGGAAAATCGGGATAGATGCAATTCGTTTAACATTCACAAATGATTACAAAGGTGATCGGGTGTTTGCTTTTATCTCTGGCTTAAGCTCAATGATAATGGCTTCCTATGGTTACAAAAGAGAGTTTTTTCTTTTTGATTCTGCTGAACCGCAAAATTTATATAACAGCGCAAGAAACATCGAAATAGCCGTTTGGAAATTAGGACATAATTACGACGAGAATGACGAATTGTACCTTTACAGTAACTCACTGCCGGGAGAGGTTGTGAATCTCAGTTATGAGCGTCAATTTGGTAAACTTATCGCTTTGCAGGATACAATGGCGATTATAGTCGCGGGTAAAACCAGTCGTACCCTGATCAAGATTGTCCAGCGTATGGTCACCGCCGTATTCTTACCGGTATTCTGACT